>NZ_JBHVAK010000012.1:0-120312 GCF_042667085.1 Nocardia sp. NPDC057353 | reverse complement strand
GTGTCCCTCATCCACCGGACGCCCCGCCGATCTCTCCGTTCGGGTGGTGTCCGTAGAATCACGGCGTGACCAGCACAGCCCCCGACAGTTCGCGTAATCGTGCCGAAGAACTCCCCAAGAGCTGGAACCCCGGCGAGGTGGAGTCGCCGATGTACGAGCGCTGGGTAGCCGCTGGATACTTCGCCGCCGATCCGGCGAGCGGCAAGCCGCCGTACTCCATCGTCCTCCCGCCGCCCAATGTCACCGGCACCCTGCACATGGGCCACGCGCTCGACCACACCGTCATGGACACGCTCACCCGCCGCAAGCGCATGCAGGGCTACGAGGTGCTCTGGCTGCCCGGCATGGACCACGCGGGCATCGCCACCCAGTCGGTGGTGGAGAAGCAGCTCGCGGTGGACGGCAAGACCAAGGAGGACTTCGGCCGCGAGCTCTTCGTGCAGAAGGTCTGGGACTGGAAGCGCGAGTCCGGCGGCGCCATCCAGGGCCAGATGCGCGCGCTCGGCGACGGCGTCGACTGGAGCCGCGACCGGTTCACCATGGACGACGGCCTCTCCCGCGCGGTGCAGACCATCTTCAAGCGGCTCTACGACGCCGGGCTCATCTACCGCGCCGAGCGGCTGGTGAACTGGTCGCCCGCGCAGCGCACCGCCATCTCCGACATCGAGGTCAAGCACGAGGACGTGGCGGGCGAGCTGGTCTCGCTGCGCTACGGCTCGCTGGACGACGCCGAGCCGCACGTCGTGGTGGCCACCACCCGGGTGGAGACCATGCTCGGCGACACCGCCGTCGCGGTGCACCCGGAGGACCCCAGGTACAAGGCGATGGTCGGCACCACCATCGAGCACCCGATCACCGGGCGGCAGATCCCGATCGTGGCCGACGACTACGTGGACCCGGAGTTCGGCACCGGCGCGGTGAAGATCACCCCCGCGCACGACCCGAACGACTTCGAGCTCGGGCTCCGGCACGACCTGCCGATGCCGACGATCATGGACGAGGGCGGGCTGATCGCCGGGACCGGCACCGAGTTCGACGGCATGGACCGCTTCGAGGCCAGGGTCGCGGTGCGCGAGCGGCTGGCCCGCGAGGGCCGCGTGGTCGCGGAGAAGCGCCCCTACCTGCACAGCGTCGGGCACTCCGAGCGCAGCGGCGAGCCGATCGAGCCGCGGCTCTCCATGCAGTGGTGGGTCCGGGTGGAGACGCTGGCCAAGGCCGCGGGCGACGCCGTGCGCGACGGCGACGTGGTGATCCACCCGGCGAGCCAGGAGCCGCGCTGGTTCGAGTGGGTCGACAACATGCACGACTGGTGCATCTCGCGCCAGCTGTGGTGGGGCCACCGCATCCCGATCTGGTACGGCCCGGACGGCGAGGTGGCCTGCCTCGGCCCGGACGAGACCGCGCCCGACGGCTGGGAGCAGGACCCGGACGTCCTTGACACCTGGTTCTCCTCCGGGCTGTGGCCCTTCTCCACCATGGGCTGGCCGGAGCACACCGCCGAGCTGCGCCGCTTCTACCCGACCAGCGTGCTGGTGACCGGCTACGACATCATCTTCTTCTGGGTCGCCAGGATGATGATGTTCGGCACCTACGTCGCCGAGGACGCGGCGCTCACCGATGGCAAGCCCGCCGGGCAGAAGCAGGTGCCGTTCCGGGACGTGTTCCTGCACGGGCTGATTCGGGACGAGCACGGCCGCAAGATGTCGAAGTCCAAGGGCAACGGCATCGACCCGCTGGACTGGGTGCGCGACTACGGCGCCGACGCGCTGCGCTTCACCCTGGCCCGCGGCGCGCAGCCCGGCGGCGACCTCTCGGTCGGCCCCGCGCACGTGCTCGGCTCCCGCAGCTTCGTCACCAAGCTCTTCAACGCCACGAAGTTCGCGCTCATCAACGGGGCCCGCACCGGCGACCTGCCCGCCGACCGCACCGACGCCGACCAGTGGATCCTGGACCGGCTGGATTCGGTGATCGTCGAGGTGGACGCCGCCTTCGACAGCTACGAGTTCGGCAAGGCCTGCGAGGCGCTCTACCACTTCGCCTGGGACGAGCTCTGCGACTGGTACCTGGAGCTGGCCAAGGTGCAGTTCGCCGAGAGCGACTCCCGCGCCGAGAACACCAGGGTGGTGCTCGGCCACGTGCTCGACTCGGTGCTGCGGCTGCTGCACCCGGTCATCCCGTTCGTCACCGAGGAGCTGTGGCGCGCGCTGACCGGCGGCGAATCGGTGGTGATCGCGCCGTGGCCGCGCTCGACCGGGGTCGCGCCGGACCCGGAGGTGACCCGGCGGCTCACCGACGCGCAGCGGCTGATCACCGAGATCCGCCGGTTCCGCAGCGACCAGGGGCTCACCGACAAGCAGCGGGTGGCCGCGGTGCTGGACGGCCTCGACGCGGCCGGGCTGGCGGCGCACCGCGCGAGCATCACCACCCTGGCCCGGCTCACCGAGGCGGACGCGGACTTCGCCGCCACCGCCGAGGTCGAGGTCCGGCTCAGCACCACCACGGTGACGGTCCGGGTGGACACCTCAGGCACCGTCGACCTGGAGGCCGAGCGCCGCCGGCTCGAGAAGGACCTGGCCGCGGCGGAGAAGGAGCTCTCCGGCACCACCGCCAAGCTCGGCAACGAGGCCTTCCTGGCCAAGGCTCCCGAGCCGGTGGTGGACAAGATCCGGACCAGGCGCGATGTCGCCGCGGCCGAGGTGGAGCGGATCGGCGCCCGCCTCGCCGAGCTGGGCGCGCGGTGACCGGGCCGGACGGCAACCCCGACCCGGAGACCCGGCTCGGCGGCGGCGCCCGGCTCGGCACCGGCGCCTCGCCGGTGGAGCTGGCCGAGCTGGCGCTGGTCGAGGCCGAGCTGGACAAGCGCTGGCCGGAGACGAAGATCGAGCCGTCGCTGACCCGGATCTCCACGCTGATGGACCTGCTCGGCTCGCCGCAGCACGGCTACCCGGCGATCCACGTCGCGGGCACCAACGGCAAGACCTCGGTGACCAGGCTGATCGACGCGCTGCTCACCGCGCTGCACCGGCGCACCGGCCGGATCACCAGCCCGCACCTGCAGCTGGCCACCGAGCGGATCGCGATCGACAACGCGCCGATCAGCCCCGGCCGCTACGTCGAGCTGTACCGCGAGCTGCTGCCGTACCTGGAGCTGATCGATGCCCGCTCGCTGGCGGCGGGCGGGCCTGCCATGAGCAAGTTCGAGGTGCTCACCGGCATGGCCTACGCGGCTTTCGCCGAGGCGCCGGTGGACGTCGCCGTCGTCGAGACCGGCATGGGCGGCACCTGGGACGCCACCAACGTGGTGGACGGCCAGGTCGCGGTGATCACCCCGATCGGGCTCGACCATGTCGACTACCTGGGCCCCGACCTCACCTCGATCGCCGGGGAGAAGGCCGGGATCATCAAGAAGGCGCCGGAGAGCCTGATCCCGCGGGACACCGTCGCGATCATCGCCGAGCAGCAGCCGGAGGCCATGGAGGTGCTGCTGCGCCGCGCGGTCGAGGTGGACGCCGCGGTCGCGCGCGAGGGGTCGGAGTTCCGCATCCTGGGCAGGCGGATCGCGGTCGGCGGCCAGCAGCTGGAGCTGCAGGGGTTGGGCGGGGTCTACGACGACATCTTCCTGCCCCTGCACGGGGAGCACCAGGCGCACAACGCGGTGCTCGCGCTGGCCGCCGTCGAGGCGTTCTTCGGCGCTGGTGCGGACCGGCAGCTCGACATCGACGCGGTGCGCGCGGGCTTCGCCGCCGCGGCGAGCCCGGGCAGGCTGGAGCGCATGCGGAACGCGCCGACCATCTTCATCGACGCCGCGCACAACCCCGAGGGGGCGCGGGCGCTGGCCGCGACGCTGACCGCGGAGTTCGACTTCCGCAAGCTGGTCGGGGTGGTCGGCGTGCTCGGCGACAAGGACGTGCCAGGCATCCTGGAGGCGCTGGAGCCGGTCTTCGACGAGATCGTCGTCACGCACAACGGCTCGCCGCGCGCGCTCGACGTCGATGCACTCGCCGACCTCGCGGTGCAGCGCTTCGGCGACGAGCGCGTGGTCACCGCGCCCACCCTGCCGGACGCGCTGGAGACGGCGATCGCGCTGGCCGAGGAGGTCGGCGACGCGGGGGAGGCGGTGTCCGGGGCGGGGGTCGTGGTCACCGGCTCGGTGGTCACCGCGGGCGCCGCGCGTGCCCTGTTCGGAAAGGAGCCGGCGTGAGCGAGTCAGGCCCGGAGGCGGGAGCGGAGCGTAGCCACGGAGGGCCCTCGCGCACGCCGAATGAACACAGCGTGAGCGAGTCAGGCCCGGAGCGTCCCGAGGTTCCTGATCCCATGAAGGGGTTCAGGGGGGTGATGGCGGGCGCGCTGGTGCTCGAGGCCATCGTGGTGCTGCTGGCGCTGCCGGTGGTCGCCACGGTCGGCGGCGGGATCACCTGGGTCTCCGGGACCTACCTGGTCGGGCTCGGCGTGGTGATGTTCCTCGGCGCCGGGCTGCAGGGCCGCTCCTGGGCCATCCCGTTCAACCTGGCGCTGCAGGTGCTGGTGATCGCGGGCGCGCTGTTCCACCTGTCGATCGGCGTGATCGGGCTGATCTTCGCCATCGTCTGGGCCTTCCTGCTGGTCCTGCGGCACGACGTCAAGAAGCGCTACGACCAGGGGCTGCTGCCGAGCCAGCGGCTGCGCGGCCGCTCAGGCGGGTAGCACGGCGAGCAGGACGAGCCGGTTCCCGGTCTCCTCGAGGTAGGCGCGCGGCCACCAGTCGGAGGCGGTCTCGCCGGTGAGCGCGCGGTCCAGTGCGCGGCCGGTGCGGAACGGGCCCTCCGGCAGCAGCGGGCGCAGCGGGTCGCGCAGGTCGGGGTCCTCGCCGGTGAGCATGCCGAGGGCGCGGAGTTCACCGGCGCGGTCCGGCCGCAGCTCCACCACCGCTTCGATCCACACCGTGCTCGGGCCGGGCGCGGCGCCGCGCTCCGAATTGTTGTCCCAGCTGACCCACTCGGCCGCCACCGGCTCGCCGAGCCCGGGGAAGCGCTGGGTCAGCGGCTCCGGCTCGTGCCGCACCGGCAGGCTCTGCCCCGGCGTGGTCCGCTCGGCGCAGCCGGTGGCGAGCGCGAGCGCCACCGCCGCGAGCGCGACCAGCCGCATCACTGCCGTCATGACCCGCCGTCCTCCTCCTCCGGTACTCGCCGCACCCTAGCGGTGCGCGGGCGGTCGAGCGGCCGATGGGGTGCCCGGGCGGTTCGTGTCCTAGGCTCGGCGCCGTGACCGAACAGACGTTGGTACTGATCAAGCCCGACGGTGTGCGCCGCGGCCTCGTCGGCGAGGTGCTCGCCCGGATCGAGCGCAAGGGCCTGAAGATCGCGGCACTGGAGCTGAAGCACGTCTCCGCGGAGCTGGCGGGCAGCCACTACGCGGAGCACGCGGAGAAGCCGTTCTACGGCTCCCTGATCGAGTTCATCACCTCCGGCCCCGTGGTCGCCGCCGTGCTGGAGGGGCCGCGCGCCATCGCCGCGTTCCGGCAGCTCGCCGGTGGGACCGACCCGGTGGAGAAGGCGGTGCCGGGCAGCATCCGCGGCGACCTCGCGCTGGAGACCCAGGAGAACCTGGTGCACGGCTCCGACTCGCCCGAATCGGCCAAGCGCGAGATCGCGCTCTGGTTCCCGGAAACCCGGGGCTGAACGGCCAGGTAGCACCGCCGCGGCCGGGTGGGCGGCGCCTGCGCGCCGCGCCCCGGCCGCGCGCCCGAGCCCGACGCGAGCGCCGATGGCGAACACCCGGCGTCCGGTATGGGATACTGGCTGTGGCCGTGGACGACGCCGCCCGTTTCGCGCAGGTACGCGAACGGCGGTCGGCGCTCACAGCCGGATGACACCGCGGTTCGATGCCGATCATCGCTGCCACGGCCCCGCCCACGATCTGGTGCGGGCCTGCCCGGCACGCTGGATGAGCGCTCACGCCGCGGAGTTCAGCCGTACAGCCAGGCTCCGCGTGACCAGTTGGACCGACCGATGACAGACCAGGTGATGACCGGGCACGCGGGGCGAGACCACTGACCGCACGCCGACGAGGCGCGTGGATGGGACAACGCCCCCGCGCCGGCCGCGTCACTCCGTACCGGGAGGGACGCGCCCGGGGGCCCGAGGAGACTTCGTGGCCGAAAAAGAGCCGCTGGACACAACAAAACAGGATGCCGAAGAATTGCCGGAGCGAATCCGAGTTCACGCACTCGCCAAGCTGCTGGGGACGACGAGTAAGCGCATCCTGGCAAAACTCACCGAGCTGGGGTCCGAGGCGCGGAGTGCGCAGTCCAATGTGGACCGCGACGTCGCGCACTCGGTGCGCCAGGCGCTGGCCGAGCAGGAAGCCGAGGGTTCGCCGGGGGTTGCCCCCGCGGTAGCCGACCCGGCGCCCGCCGTCGCCGCGCCGCAGGACGAGGCGCCCGCCGCCTCGGGCGTGCAGGCAGCGGCAGCCGAGGACGGCTCCGCCGCGCAGAGCGGAACCAAGCCCTCTCGGCGCAGGCGCGCCACCCGTGCCGCCACCACCGAGACCGCCGCCGGTGAAGCCGGCGCGGGAACCACGACCGAGCAGCCCGGTGCGGGCGCGACCGCAGGGGAGTTCCGCGCGGGCACCTCGACCGGTGGGACCGGCGCGGGTGATGCCGCCGGTGGGTCCGGCGCGGGTGATGCCGCCGGTGGGTCCGGCGCGGGTGACTCCGCCGGTGGGTCCGGCGCGGGCGACTCCGCCGGGAACTCCGGCCGGGGACTGACCACCGCGGAGGCCGGCTCGGGCACCCCTGCCGGGAATGCCGCGGGGGGGCCCGCGCACGGGAGCCTTTTCACGCACCTGGAGACCCCGGGCGAGCCGGTCACCGCACCGGCCTACGACCCGGCCGCCGTCGCGGTCCCGCTCTTCCAGGCGCCGGACGCCGCCGCCGCGGAGCAGGAGCGCAGGCGCCGCCGCGAAGAGCGCGAGGCCGCCAAGCGCCGCCGCGAGGAGGAGCGCGCCCGCGAGGAGGCCGCGCAGCAGGCCCGCGCCGAGGACGACCGCAGGGCCGAGCAGCCCCGCGCCGAGCAGGCGCAGGACGACGCCGACGACGAGGACGACGACCGCGAGTCCGGCGAGCACGGCGACGACGACGGCCAGCCGCGCCGCAGGCGCCGTGGCCGCCGCGGTCGCGGGCGCGGCCGGGGTGAGCAGAACGCGGACGGCGACGACGACGAGCGCGCCGAGTCCGACGACGACCAGCGCGAGGACGAACCGGAAGACCGCGCCGACGAGCGCAGCGGCCGGGCCGAGGAGTCCAGGGGCCGTGGCGACGACGCCAAGGGCCGTGGCGACGAGGCCAAGTCCGAGGACGACGGCGACGATTCCGACGACGACGATGACGATGCCACCGTGCCCGAGGGTGCGAGCAGGCGCCGCCGCAGGCGCCGCAGGCGCAAGGTCGGCGGCGACTCCGGCGAGGCCGACGCCTCCGAGGACGACCCGCCGAACACCGTCGTGCACGAGCGCGAGCCGCGCGCCAAGAGCCGCAAGCCGGTCGACGAGGTGCAGGGCATCTCCGGCTCCACCCGGCTGGAGGCCAAGCGCCAGCGCAGGCGGGACGGCCGCGAGGCCGGGCGCCGCCGCCCGCCGATCCTTACCGAGTCCGAGTTCCTGGCCCGCCGCGAGGCGGTCGACCGGGTCATGGTCGTGCGCGAGAAGTCCTTCCCGGACCACCCGACCGCGACCCAGGTCGCGGTGCTCGAGGACGACATCCTGGTCGAGCACTTCGTGACCAGCACCGGCCAGGCCTCCATGGTCGGCAACGTGTACCTGGGCAAGGTGCAGAACGTGCTGCCGAGCATGGAGGCGGCCTTCGTCGACATCGGCCGCGGCCGCAACGGCGTGCTCTACGCGGGCGAGGTGAACTGGGAGGCCGCCGGGCTCGGCGGCCGCGAGCGCAAGATCGAACAGGCGCTGCGCCCCGGCGACCAGGTGCTGGTCCAGGTCTCCAAGGACCCGGTCGGGCACAAGGGCGCCCGGCTCACCACCCAGATCAGCCTGGCGGGCCGGTTCCTGGTGTACGTGCCGAGCGGCACCTCCGCCGGGATCAGCCGGAAGCTGCCCGACACCGAGCGCAAGCGGCTCAAGGAGATCCTGCGCGACATCGTCCCGGACGACGCGGGCGTCATCATCCGCACCGCCTCCGAGGGGGTGAGCGCGGCCGAGCTGGCCCGCGACGTGGAGCGGCTGCAGGCCACCTGGCGCACCATCGAGGAGCAGGCCAAGGGCGGCTCCGGCGTGCCCAAGACGCTCTACGAGGAGCCGGACCTGCTGGTCAAGGTGATCCGCGACCTCTTCAACGAGGACTTCTCCACCCTCGTCATCGAGGGCGACCGGGCCTGGAGCACGGTCGAGAACTACATCCGCACCGTCGCGCCGGACATGCTGTCCCGGGTGCACCGGCACGAGAACAGCGGCGTCGACGCCTTCCAGACGTACCGGATCGACGAGCAGCTGGCCAAGGCGCTGGACCGCAAGGTCTGGCTGCCCTCCGGCGGCACCCTGGTCATCGACCGCACCGAAGCGATGACCGTCGTCGACGTCAACACCGGCAAGTTCACCGGCGCGGGCGGCAGCAACCTGGAGGAGACGGTCACCAGGAACAACCTGGAGGCGGCCGAGGAGATCGTGCGGCAGATGCGGCTGCGCGACATCGGCGGCATGATCGTCGTCGACTTCATCGACATGGTGCTGGAGGCCAACCGCGATCTGGTGCTGCGCAGGCTCACCGAGGCGCTCGGCCGGGACCGCACCAGGCACCAGGTCTCCGAGGTCACCTCGCTCGGGCTGGTCCAGATGACCCGCAAGAAGCTGGGCACGGGGCTGGTCGAGGCCTTCTCCACCACCTGCGAGCACTGCCACGGCCGCGGCATCCTGGTACACAGCTACCCGGTCGAGACCGGGGGCGCGCCCGAGGAGAGCGGCGGAGGCCGCGGTGGTCGCGCCGAGAGCGGGTCGCGGCGCAGGCGGGGTCGGGACAAGGGCGCCGCCGCGCCCGCCGCGTCCGGGAACGGCGCCGCGCAGTCGGAGTCCGAGGAGGACACCGCCGCCCGGCGCGCGCACCCGGTGGCGCTGGCCATGGCCGCCGCGCACCAGGGTGACGAGGTGCTCGCCAGTGATGTGGCCGACGGGGCGGAGGACGCGGCGATCACGCCGTCCGGCCCGGATGTCGCCGTCGTGGTCGGTGCCGGGACCACCGGCCCCGAGGCGGGCGACGACGCCGAGCACGTGCCGACCGGTCGTGGCCGCAGGCGCAGCCGCCGTGCCTCCCGCGGGGCGGGTCGGGCCGGGGCCGAAGAGCGCACCGCCACCGAGCAGGTGGCCGGTGCGCAGGGCACGGATGCGCAGGGCGCCGGTGCGGCCGAGGCCGATCCGGCGACCCGTTCGGCCATCGAGCCGGGTGACGCGCCGTCCGCGACGGATATCGCCGCGACCGCGGAGGAGGTCGCCGCCGGTCAGGGTGCCGCCGACGCCGCGGTCGAGGACGCCGCCGGTCAGGGTGCCGCCAACGCCGCAGTCGAGGACGCCGCCGCTCGAGGTGCCGCCGACGCTGTGGTCGAGGACGCCGCCGCCGAGCAGCGGGCCGACGGCCCGATCGGGCAGGAGACCGCCGCTGCGAACGCCCAGACGGGGCAGCAGGCCGCCGGTCTGACGGAGGACACCGCACCGGAGCCCGCCGCGGCAGCGGGCGAGGCCGCCGACGCGGCCCGCTCGGCGATCGAGCCGGGCGACGCCCCGTCGCCCGAGGCGGTCGCCGCGACGGCGAGCGAGGTGAACGGCGCGGCCGCACCGGCACCGCGCCGCCGCCGGGTGGCCCGCTCCGCCGCCGCGCCGAGCGGGGACAGCACCGGTGCCGTCTTCGTGCTCTCCGGCACCACGACCACCCCCACCGAGCCCGCCCCCGCCGACCCGGTCGGCGAGGACGCGGTCCCGGTGCCGCGCAGCCGACCGCGTCGCCGCGCGGTCGGTCGCCCCGCGGGCCCGCCGGTCGACGGCGAGTAGACCCCGCGCGCCCCGGGGCCACCGGTGGTCCCGGGGCGATTGGGAGTCCGAGGATGCCCTCTGGTAACCTTGCCCAGTCGCTGTCCGGCGATGTACGCGCTGCTGTCAAGTCCTTTCGGACTTTCGCGCAGCGCCGCGACCGGGATCGTGCGGCAACCCGCTGAGCATCGCTCGCGCAGTACGGCTGCGCACGATCCGGGGCAGGACACCGAAGACAGTCGTGGCGCCGACGCGCCGCGAGAGAACGAAGACACAGTCGAGTGGAGGAAGCCGACCGATGGCAACGTACGCGATCGTCAAGACCGGCGGAAAGCAGTACAAGGTCGCGGTCGGTGACCTGGTGAAGGTCGAGAAGATCGAGGGCAAGGTCGGCACCGCGGTGCAGCTCGCCCCGGTCCTCGTCGTCGACGGCGCCGACCTGACCACCGACGCCGACAAGCTGGCGAAGGTCAATGTGGCCGCCGAGGTCGTCGAGCACACCAAGGGCCCGAAGATCCGCATCCACAAGTTCAAGAACAAGACCGGCTACCACAAGCGCCAGGGTCACCGTCAGCCGCTGACGGTCCTGAAGGTCACCGGCATCAAGTAATCGGCGAGGAGAAGCAGCCATGGCACACAAGAAGGGCGCGTCCAGCTCGCGCAACGGTCGTGACTCGGCCGCACAGCGCCTCGGCGTGAAGCGCTTCGGCGGGCAGGCCGTGAAGGCGGGCGAGATCCTGGTTCGCCAGCGCGGCACCCACTTCCACCCCGGCGTGAACGTCGGCCGCGGTGGCGACGACACCCTGTTCGCCCTGGAGGCGGGCGCGGTGGCGTTCGGCACCAAGCGGGGTCGCAAGACCGTGAACATCGTGGTCCCGGAGCCGGCCCAGGCCTGACGCCGCCGCCACTCCACGCACCAAGTCAGCGGGTCAGGGTGAGACACCCTGGCCCGCTTTCGCGTTTCCACATCGGGCCGGACGGGCCCGCGACCCCTGAAGGAGGATGATCAATCCATGTCCAAGTTCATCGATCGGGTCGTCGTGCACGTCCGCGCGGGCAACGGGGGGCACGGGTGCGCCTCGGTGCACCGCGAGAAGTTCAAGCCGCTCGGCGGCCCGGACGGCGGCAACGGCGGCAACGGCGGCGACGTCGTGCTCGAGGTGGACGCCAATGTGCACACCCTGCTCGACTTCCACTTCCACCCGCACGCCAAGGCGGGCAACGGCAAGCCGGGCGAGGGCAGCAACCGGGACGGCAAGCGCGGCGGGGAGCTGCTGCTCAAGGTGCCGGACGGCACCGTCGTGCTGGACGAGAAGGGCGAGGTCCTCGCCGACCTGGTCGGCGTCGGGCAGCGGTTCGTCGCGGCCCGCGGCGGCCGCGGCGGCCTCGGCAACGCTTCGCTCGCCTCGAAGGCCCGCAAGGCGCCCGGCTTCGCGCTGCTCGGCGAGGAGGGCGAGGAGAACGAGCTGGTCCTGGAGCTGAAGTCGGTGGCCGATGTCGGCCTGGTCGGCTTCCCATCGGCGGGCAAGTCCTCGCTGGTGTCGGTGCTCTCCGCGGCCAAGCCCAAGATCGCCGACTACCCGTTCACCACGCTGGTGCCGAACCTCGGCGTCGTGCTGGCGGGCGAGACCACCTTCACCGTCGCCGACGTGCCGGGGCTCATCCCCGGCGCCAGCACCGGCCGCGGCCTCGGCCTCGACTTCCTGCGGCACCTGGAGCGCTGCGCCGTGCTCGCGCACGTGGTCGACTGCGCCACCCTGGAACCCGGCCGCGACCCGGTCTCCGACGTGGACGCGCTGGAGGACGAGCTCGCCGCCTACCGCCCCGCGCTGGTGGGCGACATCGGCCTCGGCGACCTGGCCGACCGGCCGCGCGTGGTCATCCTGAACAAGGTGGACGTGCCGGACGCCGCCGAGCTGGCCGAGATGGTGCGGCCCGAGTTCGAGGCGCGCGGCTGGCCGGTCTTCGAGATCTCGGCGGTGAGCAGGGCTGGGCTGCGGCCGCTGACCTTCGCCCTCGCCGAGCTGGTGCGCGGCTACCGCGAGGCGCACCCGAAGGCGGAGCCGAAGCGGCCGGTGATCCGGCCGATCGCCATCGATGAGTCCGGCTTCACCGTCACCCGCGACCCGGACGAGCCGGGCGGCTTCGTGGTCCGCGGCGTCCGGCCGGAGCGCTGGGTACGGCAGACCCAGTTCGACAACGACGAGGCCGTCGGGTATCTCGCGGACCGGCTGGCCAGGCTCGGCGTCGAGGACCAGCTGGTCAAGCTCGGCGCCAAGCCCGGCGCCTCGGTGACCATCGGCCCGGTGACCTTCGACTGGGAGCCGCAGATCTCGGCGGGCGTCGACATGGTGCCCACCGGCCGCGGCACCGACGTCCGGCTGGAGAACAACGACCGGATCAGCGCGGCGGAGCGCAAGCACGCCTCCCGGGTCCGGCGCGGGTTGGTCGAGGACGGAGACGAGTAATGACGGGCGCTGACCTACGCTCCGGGATCGAGCTGAGCGAGGCCAGGCAGGCCATCGCGGGCGCCCGCCGCGTGGTGGTGAAGATCGGCTCCTCCGCGCTCACCAGCCTGGCGGGCGGGCTGGACACGGTCCGGCTGGATCGGCTCGCGGACGCCGTCGAGGCGCGCATGCGGGCCGGGTCGGACGTGGTGGTGGTCTCCTCCGGCGCCATCGGCGCGGGCATCGCGCCGCTCGGGTTGACCCAGCGGCCGCGGGATCTCGCGACCAAGCAGGCCGCGGCGAGCGTCGGGCAGCTGGCGCTCGCGCACGCCTGGGGGAACTCGTTCGCCCGGTACCGGCGCACGGTCGGGCAGGTGCTGCTCAGCGCCGACGACTTCGCCCGCAGGGAGCACCACCGCAACGCCCAGCGCACGCTGGACCGGCTGCGCTCGCTCGGCGCGGTCGCGGTGGTCAACGAGAACGACACGGTGGCCACCGAGGAGATCCGGTTCGGCGACAACGACCGGCTCGCCGCGCTGGTCGCGCACCTGGTCGGCGCGGACGCGCTGGTGCTGCTCTCCGACGTGCCCGGGCTCTACGACGGCGATCCGCGCAAGGGCGACGCCACGCTCATCCCCGAGGTGCGCAGCAGCGCCGACCTGGACGGGGTGATCGCCGGGACCGGCGGGGTGCTCGGCACCGGCGGGATGGCGTCCAAGCTCTCCGCGGCCAGGCTCGCGGCCGACGCCGGAATGCCGGTGCTGCTCGCCGCCGCGGCCGACGCGGCGGCGGCGCTCACCGCGGGCACCGTCGGCACCGCCTTCGCGGCGCGGCCGGTGCGGTTGTCGGCGCGCAAGTTCTGGGTCAGACACGCGGCCGACAGCCGGGGGGCGCTGCTGCTCGACGAGGGGGCGGTGCAGGCGGTGGCGCATCGGCGGCGCTCGCTGCTCGCCGCCGGGATCGTCGGGGTGCGCGGGCGGTTCTTCGGTGGGGACGTGGTCGATCTGGTCGCGCCCGACGAGCGGGTCGTCGCGCGCGGCATCGTCGAGTACGACAGCACCGAACTGACCGGCGTGCTCGGCCGCTCCACCGGTGAGCTTCCGGACACCATGCAGCGGCCGGTGATCCACGCCGACGACCTGGTCAGCGTGTAGCCGTCAGGAGCCGGGGATGACGCCCGGCTGCTCGGTGGTGCTCCCCGGCGGGGGAGTGGTCTCGCCGCCCTCCGGCACCGGGCCGGTGATGCCCGGCTGACCGTCCGGGTCGGGCAGGGTCGGGTCGCCCGAGCCGCTCGGCGGGGGAGCGGGAGCCGGTTCCGGCGGGGGCGGTGTCGTCTGCTCGGTCGGCGGTGCCGGTTCCGGGTTCGGCGGGGGTGCCGGAGCGGGGCTCGGCGGGGGTGCCGGCTCCGGGTACGGCGGCGGTGCCGGAGCGGGACTCGGCGGGGGTGCCGGCTCCGGGTTCGGCGGCGGTGCGGGAGCCGGTTCCGGCGTCGCCGGAAGGTCACTCGGCGGCGGTTCCGGAGCCGGGTCCGCGGGCGCACCTTCCCCGGGCACCTGCCCCTCGGGGCCGCCCGGTGCTTGCCCGCCGGGATCGGCACCACCGGGAGCCGGATCACCTGGGCCGGTGCCAGGTGCTTGCCCATCGGGAGCGGCGCCGCCCGGAGCTTGATCACCGGGATCGGGCCAGCCCGGCGCCTGTCCCTCGGGGCCGACTTCGCCGGGGATCTGCCCTTCCGGCCCGGGAGCCTGCCCGTCGGGGCCCGTATCGCCCGGTGCCTGCCCACCCGGACTGGAACCGTCGGGCACCTGCCCACCAGGGGCGGAGCCGTCGGGAGCCTGCCCGCCTGGGGGAGAACCGTCGGGTACCTGCCCGTCCGGGCTGGAGTCGTCGGGAACCGGTGTACCGGAATCGGTTCCCTCGGGCGCGTGACCCTCGGGACCGTCGGGCACCTGCCCGGAACCACCCGGCCAATCCGGCTCCCCGGGAGCCGAATCCGGGCTTCCGTACTCGGACGGGTACGAATCCCATTCGGGCACAGCATCGTTCGGCAGCGCGGAGGAACCGCCGGGCAGCGGCGGCGGCACGGGCAGCGCGGGAACACCGTCCCCCGCCGCCTGGTACGCGGGCTTGTACACCATGTTCATGGCGAGCAGCGCTTCCTGCCGCAGCAACTCCTGCACCATCTGCGCATCGATGAGCCGCGCCGACTCGAGCAGCCGCGCGATGGCCCCGACCGGCCCGGAGTCCCCCGGCGGCACCACCGCGACCTTCACCGCCTCCGCGGCGGCCGCGACGGCCCCGAGCCGCGCCCCGACCTGCCCCATGACGGCGGCCAGTTCGTCCACCGAGGCGGCGAAGCTGCGCGCGCTCGCGTAGGCGGCATCGGCGGTCGCCCCCTCCCACGCCATCGAGTTCATCACCCGGTCGACGCTGGCCCTGGTCAGCGGCATGGAGGTGCTGATCGTCGCCGCCGCCTCCAGCCAGGTGACCGAGGCGCGCAGGATCTCGCCCGCGTCGATCTGCTGGGTGCGGGCGTGGATCTCCTCGTGCGTCATCGACTCGAAGTGCTCCATCGAGCTGATGTAGGTCGGGTCGGTACCGGTCATCGCGGCTGCCTCGCGTCGACGGCGCGCAGCGCGGCGGCGGAGGCGGCCTCGGCCTCCTCGAAGAGCCCGGCGCTCAGCAGGAACGCCTCCTTCATCCGGTAGGCGGCCTCGATGTACTGGTCGAGCAGCGCCGCCGCGTCCCGCGCCTTGTGCGCGAACCCGGCCTGCAGCTGCTGCGCGGAGACGAAGCCGCCGAACCCGTGCAGCTCGCCCACGGATTCCAGCCGCTGCTGCAGGTAGAGCAGCCGGTCGGCCTGGTGGTCGTACATCTCGGCGCACCGCCGCGCGGCCGCCGGATCGAATGCGACGGAGCCCTCCCGCGCCTGCTGACCGAATCTCGCGATATCGGCTCGGCTGGTCTCGATCGTCATCACGCACCCCCGGAGATCGTCGGACGGCTTCAGCGTAGCCCGAGACGCCCGGTCACCGACACCGAAGTTCAGCCCGGAATTCGTTTCTGCAGCTGCGCGGCGAGCTGCTCGGTGCCCGCGGGCACCAGGTGCACGGTGTCACCGGACTTGATCAGGTAGCGGCCGTCGCCCTCGACGTCCATCCAGGTGTAGTGCAGCGCGGCCGGCGGGTCCGGCCGGTCCAGCCTGGCCTCGACCCGGATGTGCCCCTCGGCGCTGTGCGGCTGCAGCAGCAGCCGCCGGATGAGCCGGGCGGCGGGCGGGAGGGCGAGCGTCTCCTCGTCCCGCACCGCGTCCACCGCCGCGGCCCGCGCGGGCAGCCTGCCCGGCCGGGCCGGGGGCAGCGCCTGCGCGATCCGCGCGCCGAGCCGGTTCGTGTGCCCGATCGAGAGCTGCACCGCGCCACCGAATTCCGGCTTCCGCCCCGGCTCCTGCACCGCGAGCACCGCGTGGTCGAAGACCGCGCAGGCCAGCAGCCGGAGCTCGGCGCCGGGCTTCGGCCCGCCGCCGATCACCACGATCCTGGTGTGCGGCGCGGCGAGCAGCCGCAGGCAGGCGGTGAGGTCGGGGTCGGCGCGGTGCGGCAGCCGGGCGGTGAGCTCGACGCGCTGCTTCTCCGCGGCGTCCTCGGTGCGCGGGGTCTCCAGGATGCGGAGCGGGTAGGGCACCCGGTCGCTGTCGGTCTCCCGCCAGACGTGGGCGAACTCGTCCGGGGTGAAGCGCCAACCCATGCCGAATCACATCCTCCCCGCACCCGCTGAGGTGCCGAGCCTAACCGCGCCGCGCGCGACGGCGAAAGACCGCGCCCCGCGCGCGGACCGGATCGATCAGTACCCGGCGCCCGGGTCGACCGGGGCGAGCAGCTCCGCGCCGGTCGCGAAGCGGTGCACGTTCTCCCGCACGTGCGCCGCGAACGCGGCCACCCGCACCTGCGGCGGGTTCGAGTCGTGCGGGGTGATGATCACGTTCGGCAGGGTCCAGAGCGGGTGCCCGTCCGGGAGCGGCTCCGGGTCGGTGACGTCGAGCCCGGCGCCGCCGATCGTGCCCGCGCGCAGCGCCGCGACCAGCGCCTCGGTGTCGATCAGGCTGCCCCTGGCGACATTGATCACCCACGAGTTCGGCCGCAGCAGAGCCAGTTCCGCCGAGCCGACCAGGTGCTCGGTGTCGGGGGTGGCGGGCGCCGCGACGACGACGTGGTCGGCGACCGGCCACACCGTGTCCAGCCGGTCGGCGGGCACCGTGGTGATCCCGTCCGGGATGCCGGGCCCGGTGACCGGGCGGCCGGAGCGGTTCACCGCGATCACCTCGGCGCCCAGCGTCAGCAGCGAGGGGATGAGCGCCCTGCCGATCCCGCCCGCCCCGACCACGGCGACGGTGCTGCCGCGTACCGTGCCGACGTGCGGCAGGAAATCCCGCTGCCGCCAGGTGGTCGCGCGCAGGTGCTCGGGCAGGTAGCGGACGCCTGCGAGCAACAGCGCGAGCGCGTGCTCGGCCACGGTCGCGGAGAAGGCGCCCGCCGCGGAGGTGAAGCGGACGCCGGGGTTGCGCTCCAGCACCCCGGCCGCCACGAAGTCCTCGATCCCGGCGGCGTGCAGCTGCACCCACTCGATGCCGGCGGGCAGCTGCTCCGGGAAACCGTCGGCCTTGCTCGCCCAGACCAGGGCGCGGGCCTCGGCCGGGTCGGCGAGCTCGCCGCCGCCCGCCTCGATCGCCGCGCGCAGTTCGTCCGAGACCTCGGGGGCCACCGCGACCGGAACCGTCAACTCGCTACTCCTCGCTCTCGCTGTCCAGGTCGACGGGTTCGACGCCGTCGCGATCGGCCCGCTCCAGCAGCGGGTCGATCCGGAACACGGCGTCGTCGATGCCCGCGTGCAGGTCGCCGAGTTCGGCGAAGCGCGCGGGCACGGTGCGCACCGTGAAGTCTCGCGGGTCGATGTCGGGGATCTCGTCCCAGCGCACCGGGGTGGAGACGGTGGCATCGGGCACGCCGCGCACCGAGTAGGCGGCGGCGATGGTGTGGTCCCTGGCGTTCTGGTTGTAGTCGACGAAGAGCAGGGCGGGGTCGCGGTCCTTGCGCCACCAGGTGGTGGTCACGTCGTCGGGGGCGCGGCGCCGCACCTCCTCGGCGAAGGCGAGCGCGGCCCTGCGCACCGCGGTGAAGCCGTGCTCCGGCGCGATCCGCACGTAGACGTGCAACCCCTTGCCGCCGCTGGTCTTCGGCCAGCCCACCGCGCCGAACTCGTCCAGCACCTCGTGCACGACGCCCGCCACCCGCTGCACCCGGGACCACGGGCAGTCCGGCATGGGGTCGAGATCGATCCGCCACTCGTCCGGGCGCTCGGTGTCGGCGGCGCGCGAGTTCCAGGGGTGGAACTCGACGGTCGACATCTGCACCGCCCAGATGACGTCGGCGAGTTCGCGCACGCAGAGCTCGTCGGCGTGCCTGCCGTAGCGGGGGAAGAACACCCGGACCGTCGGCACCCAGTCGGGTGCGCCCGCGGGCAGCCGCTTCTGGTGCACCTTGGCGCCCGCCAGCCCCTTGGGGAAGCGGTGCAGCATGCACGGCCGCTCGCGCAGCGCGTTCACGATGCCGGGGCCGACGCTCAGGTAGTACTGCACCAGGTCGAGCTTGGTCAGCCCGAGGTCGGGGAAGTACACCCGGTCGGGGTTGCTGATCCGGACCGCGCGCTCGCCCACGTCGAGCTCGAGCGCGGGAGACGATTTGCCGGGCACGCCATCGACCCTAGCGGCCGGATTGCCGCGATGCGTGGCACGCGGCCCGCTCAGGTCGGTGTCGCCAGCGCGAAGGGGAGCACCGCGGGGGCGCCCGCGGCGCGCAGGGCGCAGGCGGCGACGGTGAAGGTCCAGCCGGACTCGGTCTGCGCGTTCACCAGCAGCACCGGCCCGCCGACGTCGTGCAGGTCGGGCACGTCCCAGGAGCCGTACAGCCCGGCCACCCGGTGCGCCGAGTTGGCGGCGGAGACCGGCGGGTGGTCCGGGCGCTTGTGCAGCACGCCGAGGTCGCGCAGCCTGCCCACCTCGGCCAGCCGGGCGGCGAGGCTGCGGGTGAGCCGGTGGTTCCGGTCGTCGTCGAGCGCGAGCACCGCGACCGGGCGTTCGGCCCAGTCCCACTCCCTGAGCACCGCGACGCAGGCGGTCACGATGTCGTCCGGCACCGCGCCGTCGGGGGCGTCCAGCAGCGTGCGCAGCCTGCGGCCCCAGCCGAGATCGCTGAGCCTGCCGAGCACCCGGCCCGGCTCGGCGCCCGCGCCGATCTTGCCGGAGAGCGGGATGCCGAGCGTCTTCATGCCGGTCGGCCACTGCTTGCGGGGAGCGAGGTCGATGCCGGGGCGGGCGATCCGCGCCCTGGTGGCGGCGACGGTCTCGGCGCCGGGGGTGGGGTCGAGCCTGGCACCGGTGCAGTTGTCACAGCGGCCGCAGGTCTCGCCGAGCGCGAGCCCGGGGTCGTCGAGCTGGCTGCGCAGGAAGACCATCCGGCAGCCGGTGGTGGCCTGGTAGTCGAGCATGGCCTGCTGCTCGGCCCGGCGCGCGCGGTCCAGCCGCTCGTAGCGCTCGGCGTCGTAGTGCCACGGCTCGCCGGTGCCGAGCCAGCCGCCGCGCACCCGGCGCACCGCGCCGTCCACGTCGAGGACCTTGAGCACCATCTCCAGCCGGGAGCGGTTCAGCTCGACCCGCGGCTCCAGCGCCGCGGTGGAGAGCGGGCGTTCGGCGTCGAGCGCGTCCAGCACCGCGCGCACCACCGATTCCCGCGGGAAGGCGACCGAGGCGAACCAGCTCCAGATCCTGGCGTCCTCGGGGCCGGGCAGCAGGATCACCTCGGCCCGCTCGGTGGCCCGCCCCGCGCGCCCGACCTGCTGGTAGTAGGCGATCGGTGAGGAGGGCGCGCCGAGGTGCACCACGAAGCCGAGGTCCGGTTTGTCGAACCCCATGCCGAGCGCGGAGGTGGCGATCAGCGCCTTGACCTCGTTGCGCAGCAGCGCCTGCTCCAGGTGCTCGCGCTCGGTGGGGTCGGTCTGGCCGGTGTAGGCGGCGACCTCGTGCCCGGCGGCGCGCAGCACGTCCGCGACGTCGTGGGCGGCGGCGACGGTGAGCGCGTAGACGATGCCGGAGCCGGGCAGCCGGTGCAGCTGCTCGCCGAGCCAGGCGGTGCGCTCCACCGCGTCCTCGATCCGGACCACCGCGAGGTGCAGCGACTCCCGGTCCAGGGTGCCGCGCAGCACCAGGGTGTCGGCGTCGATCCGGCCGCCGGTGCCGATCTGCGCGGCCACGTCGGTGACCACCCGGTCGTTGGCGGTGGCGGTGGTGGCGAGCACCGGGATGTCGGCGCCGAGGTCGGCGACCAGGGTGCGGATGCGCCGGTAGTCGGGCCGGAAGTCGTGGCCCCAGTCCGAGACGCAGTGCGCCTCGTCGATCACGACCAACCCGGCGTCGGCGGCCAGCCGGGGCAGCACCTGGTCCCGGAAGTCGGGGTTGTTCAGCCGCTCCGGGCTGACCAGCAGCACGTCCACGGTGCCCGCGGCGACCTGCTCGTGGATGGAGTCCCACTCGGTGACATTGCCGGAGTTGATGGTCGCGGCGACCACCCCGGCGCGCTCGGCCGCGGCCACCTGGTTGCGCATGAGCGCGAGCAGCGGCGAGACGATCACGGTCGGGCCGCGGCCTGCCCGGCGCAGCAGCTTGGCCGAGATGAAGTACACCGCCGACTTGCCCCAGCCGGTGCGCTGCACCACCAGGGCGCGCCTGCGCTGCACGACCAGGGCCTCGATCGCGACCCACTGGTCCTCGCGCAGCCGGGCCTCCGGCCCCGCGAGTTCGCGGAGCAGCTCCTCGGCCTCGTCGCGCAGGGCCGATGCGGTCGCGAGGTCCGGCCCGGTGCCGGTGTCGGGGCTCATACGGCCATCGTGCCGCACCGGACCGACACGAGGACCCGCCGAGGGCGCGCCACACCCTGCGGCCCGTCGGCGGCTCGGCCCGCGGCCGTTGACCCCGCGGCGGGCAGCCGCACGACGGTGGCGGGTACCGCAGGTGCCCGCCACCGTTCCACTACCCCTTGACGCAGAGCACCTGCCGCAGCGTCGCGACGACGTCGACCAGGTCGGCCTGCGCCGCGATCACCGCGTCGATGTCCTTGTACGCGGCCGGGATCTCGTCGACGACGCCCGCGTCCTTGCGCGACTCCACCCCTTCGGTCTGCGCGACCAGGTCCGCGACCGTGAACTGCTTCTTGGCCGCGTTCCGGCTCATCCGCCGCCCCGCGCCGTGCGAGGCGGAGTTGTAGGAGGCCGGGTTGCCCTTGCCGCGCACCACGTAGGAGCGGGTGCCCATGGAGCCGGGGATGAGCGCCAGGTCGCCCGCGCCCGCGCGCACCGCGCCCTTCCGGGTGACCAGCATGGGGATGCCGTCGATCTCCTCCTCCGCCACGTAGTTGTGGTGGCAGGAGATGGGCTGCTCGAACCGCACCGTGCGGCCCGCGAACTCGTCCCGGACCGCGCGGCAGACCAGGGCGAGCATCACGGCCCGGTTCCTGGCCGCGTACTCCTGCGCCCAGGTCAGGTCGCGCCGGTAGGCGGCCATCTCGTCGGTGCCCGCCAGGAAGACCGCGAGGTCGCGGTCGGGCAGGTCGGCGTTGTGCGGCAGCCCGCGGGCCACCGCCATGTGCCGCTCGGCGATCTCCTTGCCGATGTTCCTGCTGCCGGAGTGCAGCAGTACCCACACCGTGTCCGCCTGATCCAGGCAGAGCTCGATGAAGTGGTTGCCGCCGCCGAGCGTGCCCATCTGCTTCTGCGCCTTGGCCTCCCGCGGCCTGACCTTGCGGTCCAGCTCGTCGAAGCCGTGCCAGAACCGGTCCCAGCCGGTGCGCAGCGTCGCCGTGCTCGCGCCGAGCCGGGAGACCTCGGCGCCGAGTGCGGTGACGTTCACCTGGGACCCGTGCGCGTTGAAGCCCACCGGGACGGCCGCCTCGATCCGGGAGCGTAGCCCCTTCAGGTCGTCCGGGAGGTCGGCGGCGGTGAGGTCGGTGCGCACGCTCTCCATGCCGCAGCCGATGTCGACCCCGACCGCGGCGGGGGCGACCGCGTCCCGCATGGCGATGACCGAGCCGACCGTCGCGCCCTTGCCGAGGTGCACGTCCGGCATCACGCGGACGCCGTGCACCCATTCGAGCTGTGCGAGGGTGCGCAGCTGCCGCAGGGCGGACTGCTCGATCTCGTGCTCTTCGGCCCACATGAGCGTCTGCGCGCGGGTGCCGCGCAGCTCGACGGGAAACATCGGTCGTCCTTCCGTTCGGGTACGTCAACGGTAGGGAAAGGTCTGTTCGCTGCGCGAGGCAATATTCCGCCGCCCTGGCGGCGGGTCCGCGTGTTCGCGCCGGGGCAGCTCGGCGGGTGCCGCGGCCTGCTGTGCCCGGTGCGCCGCGAGCTGGTTCCTCAGTCCGGCCGCGCGTCCTGCTCGGCGAGCACGCGCGCGATGGTCGCCGCGTCGGGGACGGCCGCCGTCGCGCCGAGCGCGGTGGTGGCGAGCGCGCCCGCGGCGCAGGCCCAGCGCAGCGCGGCCTCAGGGCCGTGCGCCCAGCGGGCGGCGAGCGCGCCGGTGAAGGCGTCGCCCGCGCCGGTGGTGTCGACCGCGCGCACCGGGACGGCGGGGACGGTGAAGCACCCGTCCGGGCCGTCGTAGCGCGCGCCGTCGGCGCCCAGCGTGGTGACCCGGTGCGGCACCTGGTCCAGCACGTCGCCGATCGCCTCGGCCTCGCCCCGGTTCAGTACCGCGATGTCGACCGACGCCCACAGCTCGGTCGGAAGCCGCTGCACCGGTGACGGATTGAGCACCGTCACCGTCCCGTTCGCCCGCGCGTGCGCGAAACCCGCCGCCACCACCGGAATCGGAATCTCCAACTGGCACAGCAGAATGTCCGCCGCGGCGATCACCGCCTGCTCGGCCGGACCCAGCTCCGCGAAGGCGTGATTGGCCGCGGGCACCACCACGATGGTGTTCTCCCCGTCCCCGTCCACCACGATGGTCGCGGTCCCGCTCGGCCCCGCCGCGGTGCGCAACCCGCGCACGTCGATCCCCTCGGCGACCAGCGACTCCCGCAGCGCGGGCGCGAACACGTCGTCCCCGACCGCCCCGAGGAACCGCACCTCCGCCCCGCTGCGCCGGGCCGCCACCGCCTGGTTGCCGCCCTTGCCGCCGGGCACCGCGGCGAACCCGGTGCCGAGCACCGTCTCCCCGGGCGCGGGCCGCCGCCCGACGGTGGCGACCAGGTCCATGTTCACGCTGCCGAGCACGGTGACGGCGGCGGGCGGGGGTTCGGCACTCACCGGCCGGACAGTAGCCCGGATAGCGCCGTCCGCGCGCGGTATACCGCTGGGTAGGCTGTACCCCATGACGGCAGGAACGACCGAGCAGGAGTCCGGCGTCCGGGAGGCGGTGCACGCGGCCGCGCGCCGGGCCAGGGTCGCCTCGCGCACGCTGGCGCAGCTCACCACGGCGCAGAAGAACGAGGCGCTGCACGCCGCCGCCGACGCGCTGCTGGCCGCCGCCGACACCGTGCTCGCCGCCAATGCCGAGGACCTGCTGGCCGCGCAGGCCGCAGGCACCGCCGACTCGCTGCTGGACCGGCTCCGGCTGACCAAGGCCAGGATCGATGGCATCGCCTCCGGGCTGCGCCAGGTGGCCGGGCTGGCCGACCCGGTCGGCGAGGTGGTGCGCGGCTCCACGCTGCCGAACGGGCTGGAGATCCGGCAGCTGCGGGTGCCGCTCGGTGTGGTCGGGATGGTCTACGAGGCCCGCCCCAATGTCACCGTCGACGCCTTCGGGCTGGCGCTGAAGTCCGGGAACGCGGCGCTGCTGCGCGGCTCCTCCTCGGCCGCGCACTCGAACGCCGCGCTGGTCGATGTGCTGCGTGCAGCCCTTGCCGCGCTCGACATCCCGGCCGACGCGGTGCAGCTGCTGCCCAGCGCCGACCGCTCCAGCGTCACCCACCTGATCCAGGCCCGCGGCCTGGTCGACGTGGTGATTCCGCGCGGCGGCGCCGGGCTCATCTCCGCCGTCGTGCGCGACGCGACCGTGCCGACCATCGAGACCGGCACCGGCAACTGCCACGTCTACGTGCACGCCGCCGCCGACCTCGAGATGGCCGAGGCCATCCTCCTCAATGCCAAGACCCGCAGACCCAGCGTCTGCAATGCCGCCGAGACGGTGCTGATCGACGCCGCCGTCGCGGAGACCGCGCTGCCCAGGCTCACCGAGGCGCTGCGCGGCGCGGGCGTCACCATCCACGGCGACCTGCCCGGCCTGGTCCCCGCCACCGACGTCGACTGGGGCGAGGAGTACCTCACCCTGGACATCGCGCTGAAGGTCGTCGACGACCTGGACGCCGCGGTCGAGCACATCAACACCTGGGGCACCGGGCACACCGAGGCCATCGTGACCGCCGACCTGGCCGCCGCCCGCGCCTTCAGCGCCAGGGTGGACGCCGCCGCCGTCATGGTGAACGCCTCCACCGCCTTCACCGACGGCGAGCAGTTCGGCTTCGGCGCGGAGATCGGCATCTCCACGCAGAAGCTGCACGCCCGCGGCCCGATGGCGCTGCCGGAGCTCACCTCCACCAAGTGGATCGTCTGGGGCGACGGCCAGGTCCGGCCGGTCTGACCCCGAACGGAAAGGACGGCACGGTGGGCACCACCGACGTACAGGAACCCGTGTTCGCCTCGGTCGAGGATGTGATCGACCGCCTGGCGGAGACCGGCTACCTCGCCGACAAGGGCACCGCCACCTCGGTCTTCCTCGCCGACCGGCTGGGTAAGCCGCTGCTGGTCGAGGGCCCCGCCGGGGTCGGCAAGACCGAGCTGGCCCGCGCGGTCGCGCAGACCAGCGGCGCCGAGCTGGTCCGGCTGCAGTGCTACGAGGGCGTGGACGAGGCGCGGGCGCTCTACGAGTGGAACCACGCCAAGCAGATCCTGCGCATCCAGGCGTCCAGCGAGAACGACTGGGAGGAGACCAAGGCCGACGTCTTCACCGAGGAGTTCCTGCTCTCCCGGCCGCTGCTCACCGCCATCCGGCGCACCGACCCGACCGTGCTGCTGATCGACGAGACCGACAAGGCCGACGTCGAGATCGAGGGGCTGCTGCTGGAGGTGCTCAGCGACTTCGCGGTCACCGTGCCCGAGCTCGGCACCATCACCGCGGCCCGCAAGCCGTTCGTGGTGCTCACCTCGAACGCCACCCGCGAGCTCTCCGAGGCGCTCAAGCGGCGCTGCCTCTACCTGCACCTGGACTTCCCGGACGCGGAGCTGGAGCGTCGCATCCTGGCCAGCCGGGTGCCCGACCTGGCCCCCGCCGTCGCGGCGCAGCTGGTGCGGATCGTGCACGTGCTGCGCGGCATGCAGCTCAAGAAGCTGCCGTCGGTGGCCGAGTCCATCGACTGGGGCCGCACCCTGCTCGCGCTCGGCATGACCGACCTGGACGACAATGTCGTGCGCTCCACCCTCGGCGTGGTGCTCAAGCACCGCAGCGACCACGAGCGGGCGCTGAACGAGCTGAAGCTGGCCTAGGCCGTGGCTGTCGAACAGCCGTCGCTGCACGCGCCACACGGCCTCTCCGGGCACCTCGTCGGCTTCGTGGAGGCGCTGCGCACCAGGGGCATCCCGGTCGGGCCGTCGGAGACGGTGGACGCGGGCCTGGCACTCACCGTGCTCGACCTGATGGACCGCGAGGTGCTGCGCGAGGGGCTGGCCTGCGCGCTGCTGCGCCGCAGCACGCACCGCTCCACCTTCGACGGCCTCTTCGACCTGTGGTTCCCGGTCGCGCTCGGCGAGCGCGGCAACTGGGCCGACGACATCGAGATCCCGCGCACCCCGGACGGCCGGGTCGACATCCCCGAGCTGCGCGCCATGCTCGCCGAGCTGCTCGCCCAGGAGAACCCGGGCCCGCAGCTGGAGCAGCTGATCGGGCAGCTGGTCGAGCAGATGGGGCAGTACCAGTCCGCGCGCGGGCCGTCCTTCTCCGCCTATCAGGCACTGCGCGACGTGCAGCCGCAGACGCTGCTGGCCAAGATCCTGGAGGGGTTGCGGCTGCCCGCGGACGCCTCCGACTTCGACACCGAGATCGCCCGGCGGCAGGCCAGGCAGCGGATCGAGGGCTTCCGCGCCGGGGTCGAGGCGGAGACCAGGCGCCGGGTGGCGGAGCGGATCGGCCGCGAGCGGGTCGCGAGCTACGGCGTCGCCAGGCAGGCCGAGGACGTCGACTTCCTGCGCGCCTCCGAACGCGAGCTGGCCGAGCTGCGGCGCAGCACCCAGCGGCTCGCCCGGATCCTGGCCAGCAGGCTCGCGGCCAGGCGCAGGCACGCCAAGCGCGGCGAGATCGACCTGCGCCGCACGCTGCGCAAATCCATGTCCACCGGCGGCGTCCCGATCGACCTGGTGAACCGCAAGCCCCGGCCGGGGCGCCCGGACCTGGTGCTGCTCTGCGACGTCTCCGGCTCGGTCGCCGGGTTCAGCAACTTCACCCTGCTGCTGGTCAGCGCGTTGCGCGAGCAGTTCTCCCGGGTCAGGATCTTCGCCTTCGTCGACCAGGTGGACGAGGTCACCCGGTTCTTCGACCCGCACACCCAGCTGGACGAGTCGATGACCAGGATCTTCGCCGAGGCGGACGTGGTCGGGCTGGACGGCCACTCCGACTACGGCGCCGCCCTGAACGGCTTCGCCGACCGCTTCCCCGAAGCCGTGACCAGCCGCAGCTCACTGCTGATCCTCGGCGACGCCCGCACCAACTACCGCGACCCCCGGCTGGCCACGCTGGCGTCGCTGGTCGGGACGGCCAAGCACGCGCACTGGCTGAACCCGGAGGCGACCACGCACTGGGGCTCCGGCGACTCGGCGGCGCGCAAGTACGCCGAGATCATCGAGATGCACGAGTGCCGCTCGGCCAGGCAGCTGACCGAGGTCGTGTCCCGGCTGCTCCCGGTGTGACCGGTTAAGCTCGGCAGCCATGCGGGAAACAGGACGGCAGGCCCGGCTGGGGGTGATGGGCGGCACCTTCGACCCCATCCACCACGGGCACCTCGTCGCGGCGAGCGAGGTCGCCGACCGGTTCGAGCTGGACGAGGTGGTCTTCGTCCCGACCGGGCAGCCGTGGCAGAAGGCGGACAAGAAGGTCAGCGCGGCCGAGGACCGGTACCTCATGACGGTCATCGCGACCGCCTCCAACCCGAGCTTCTCGGTGAGCCGGGCCGACATCGACCGCGGCAAGGTCACCTACACCGTCGACACCCTGCGCGAGATGCGCGACCGCTACCCCGACGCCGAGCTGTACTTCATCACCGGTGCGGACGCGCTGGCCAATATCCTCTCGTGGCAGGATTGGGCCGAACTGTTCGAGCTGGCGAAGTTCGTCGGGGTGAGCCGGCCGGGGTACGAACTCAATGCCGACCACCTGGCGGAGTACCTGCGCGATATGCCCGCCGACGCGGTGACCATGATCGAGGTCCCCGCGCTCGCCATCTCGTCGAGCGAGTGCAGGCGCAGGGCCGCGGAGGACCGCCCGGTCTGGTACCTCGTGCCCGACGGCGTCGTGCAGTACATATCGAAGCGGCACCTGTACGTGCCGAACGGACCGGAAGGTAGCGAATGAGCGCATCGGATGAAGCGGTGCAGATGGCGCGGGTCGCCGCGGTGGCGGCGGACGAGAAGCTGGCCTCCGATGTGGTGGTGCTCGACGTCTCCGAGCAGCTGGTGATCACCGACTGCTTCGTGATCGCATCGGCGCCGAACGAGCGGCAGGTCAACGCCATCGTCGACAACATCGAGGAGAAACTGCGCGCGGCCGGGCACAAGCCGGTGCGCCGCGAGGGCACCCGCGAGGGTCGCTGGGCGCTGCTCGACTACGTCGACATCGTGGTGCACATCCAGCACAACGACGAGCGCAACTACTACGGCCTGGAGCGGCTCTGGAAGGACTGCCCGACCGTCCCGGTGCCTGGCATCGGCCCCGACGGCCGCCCGGTGGACAGCGACGCTGATGTCCGCTCCGCGGACGGTGCCGCCGAGTGAGCAAGAACGCCGGCGTGCGCACGCTGATCCTGCTGCGGCACGGGCAGACCGAGTGGAACGCCGCCGACCGCATGCAGGGCCAGATCGACACCGACCTCACCGAGCTCGGCAGGAGGCAGGCGAAAGAGGCGGCGCGCGAACTCAACTCGCGCAATGCCATCGCCATCGTCTCCTCCGACCTGCGCCGGGCCAGGGACACCGCGCAGGCGCTCGGCGACAGCACCGGGCTGCCGGTCACGCTGGACCCGCGGCTGCGCGAGACCAGCCTCGGGATCTGGGAGGGGCTCACCCACATCGACGTCGACCGCGACTACCCGGGCGCGCGGGTGGCCTGGCGGATGGACGCCACCTACACCCCGCCCGGCGGCGAGAGCAAGCTCGAGGTCGGCGCCCGCGCGCTGCCGCTGGCGCACGAGCTGTACCGGGAGCGCGACGACTGGCCGGGGCGCACCATCTTCCTGGTCGCGCACGGCGGGCTGATCGCGGCGCTCACCGCCGCGCTGCTCGACCTGCCGCCGCAGAACTGGCCGATCCTCGGTGGGCTGGCCAACACCAGCTGGGTGCAGCTGAGCGCGCACGGCCCGAGCTTCGAGCGGCCGGGGTGGCGGCTGGACGTGTGGAACGCGGCGGCGAAGGTGGCCCCGGATGTCCTCTGAGGCGCAGCCTCTCGACGCGCCCGCGGGCGGCAGGCCGACGCTGCTGGTGATCGCGGACTCGCTGGCCTACTTCGGGCCGCGCGGCGGGCTCTCCGCCGACCACCCGCGGATCTGGCCGAACCTCGTCGCGGCCGAACTCGGGTGGGACGTCGAGCTGGTCGGGCGGATCGGCTGGACCTGCCGCGATGCCTACTGGGCGCTGATCGGCGACCCCAGGATCTGGGCCGCGATCCCGCGCGCGGGCGCGGTGATCTTCGCCACCGGCGGCATGGACTCGCTGCCATCGCCGCTGCCCACCGCGCTGCGGGAGCTCATCCGCTACGTCCGCCCGCCGGAGCTGCGCCGCCGGGTGCGCGAGGCCTACAACGCGGCCCAGCCGCACCTGTCCAGGCTGGGCAGGCCGGTCGCGCTGCCGCCGCGGGTCAGCGTCGACTACCTGGAGCAGTCCAGGGAGGCGCTCGCCGGGCTGCGCCCCGAGCTGCCGATGATCGGGGTGCTGCCCTCGGTGCACGTCTGTGCGGCGTACGGCAAGGTGCACACCGGCCGGGAACCCATGGTGCGGGCGCTCACCGCGTGGTCGGCGCGCAGCGGCGTCCCGCTGGTCGATCTCGGGGCGGCGGTGCGCGAGAACGTGCTCTCCGGCGCGGGCAACCCGGACGGCATCCACTGGGGCTGGGCCGGGCACGCCGCGGTCGCGGAGTCGATGCTGAAGGTGCTGGCGGCCCACCCCGGGCTCGCCGCGGAGAGCGTGCGGGAGGGCCGGTAGACCGTGGCCGTCGTGGTCGTCACCGATTCGTCCGCCTCACTGCCCGCCGACCTCGTCGCCGAACTCGATATCGTCGTCGTCCCGCTGCACGTCCTGGTCGGTGACCGCACCATCAGGGAGGGCATCGACCCGATCGACGTCGACTACGGCTCGGACGACGTCAGCACCTCCGCCGCCTCGCCCGGCGAGCTGCGCGCGGTCTACGAGCGCGCGCTGGCGCGCAGCGGCGGCGCCGGAGTGGTCGCCGTGCACCTCTCCCAGCAGCTCTCCGCCACCTGGGAGGCGGGCAGGCAGGCCATCGCCGAGCTCGGCTCGGAGCGGATCCGGCTGGTCGACTCGCTCGGCGCCGGGCTCGCCACCGGGCTCCCCGTCCTGAGCGCCGCCCGCCGGGCCGCCGCGGGTGCCGACCTGGCCGCGGTGCACGAGGCCGCCGTCGCCGCCGCCGGGCGGGCCCGCACCTTCATCCTGGTCAACCGCACCGAGCAGCTGCGCAAGGGCGGCAGGCTCTCGACCGCGGCCTCGTTCTTCGGCAGCGAGCTCGTCACCAAGCCGCTGCTGCAGATCGTCGAGGGGCGGCTCGAGCTGCGGGAGAAGGTCCGGACCCGGTCCAAGGCGTACAGCCGGCTGGTCGCCGCCGCCGTCGAGGCGGTCGGGGGCGAGCCCGCCGCGGTCGGCGTGCAGCACCTCGGCGCCGCCGACGCCGCCGCGACCGTCGCCGGTCAGCTGCGCGAGCAGTTGCCGGAGGTCGGCGAGCTGGTCGAGGCCGAGTTCGGCCCGGCGCTGGCCGTGCACCTCGGGGCGGGAGCCGTGGGGATCGTCGTGATCCCCGGTGGCTGCGGGGGCTGAGAACAGCACCCGCGGCACCGACGGCGGTGCGATCGGTGCCGCGTTGCCTCCCGGTTGTGGCGCGCTACTCAGCGTGCGCCCGCGGTACTTTCGCGAGTGCGCGCACCCCTGCTCGGTCGAGCGCTGTCCGGGATTGCCGCGCGGGCGCGCAACCCCCGCGCGGCGCGGGGATCTCCCGCGTCACCGGGGAACGAGCCCGTGGCGCAGCAACTTCCACGCGCGCTGCGCGGTCTCGCCCCGGGCCGACGGATCCGACTCGGAGAGCACGTTCGCCAGCATGGCGACCGCGAGCACCACGTCGGCGGCGTCCAGCGCGGGGTCCAGATCCCCGCGCTGCGCCGGATCCGCGAGCTTCTTCGCGATCAGCGCGGTGAACCGCTCCGCCACCGCCAGCAATCGCGGCTCACTGCCGGTCGGCCGCAGCATCGCCACGAACGCCGCCGACGCGGTGACCTGCTCGACGATCACCTCCAGCACCGCGTCCACCCGCGTCTCCGGGTCGGCGGCCAGCGCCTCCACCTCCGCGATGTTCTCGTCGAACACCGCCAGCGCGATCGCGTCCCGGCTCGGGAAGTGCCGGTACAGCACCCCCTGCCCGACCCCGGCGGTGCGCGCGATGGAGCTGAGCGGCGCGTCGAACCCGCTGCTGGCGAACACTTTCCGAGCCGCGGCGATGAGCGCGGCGCGGTTGTCCGCGGCGGCACGCGGGCCCCTGTTGACCCGCCCGGGTGAAGTCATCCGCCCACTCTAGCGAGTCCGGACAGCGCGGTCCGGTTGGCATCTCCGGTCCGCTTCGTCCTGTTCGCCATCGGGATCGTCCGTCAGGGCGCCGCGCGGCCACCGCGCCGATCGAGCGCGATCCAGTACCGGCGGGCCGGGCCCAGCTCGGTGTCGCGCACCGATTCGAGCACCCCGCCCGCACGCTCGATCGTGCGCGCCGACGCCGCGTTCCCGTCCGCGCAGACCAGCAGCACCCGCCCCATCCCGCGCTCCCGCGCCACCGTGAGCATCCGCGCGAGCGCCCAGCTCGCGACCCCGCGCCCGCGTGCCGACGGCCGCACCCCGTAGCCGATGTGCCCGGCCCGCAGCACAGCGCCGTCCGTCCCGTGCCGCAGCGCGATCGCCCCGAGCAGCTGCCCGTCCTCGACGATCCAGCGATACGTGCACTGCCCGGACTCCGCCGCCAGCCTGCGCACCCACGCCGCGAACCCCGCCGCCGACGTGACCTCGTCCCCCGCCCGCAACCCGAATCCGTCCTCGTGCGTCCCCGGACCCCACTCCCGGTGCGCCGCCAGCCAGGCGGCGTGCAGCGCCGCGGTGGGCGCGATCAGCTCCGGCACGGTCCGACCCTATCCGCCCGGCCCGGCTCAGGACGGCGTCCGCACCTCGTCCGCGGTCTTGTCCGAGCGCAGCCCGCGCCAGCTCGGGTGCCGCAACCCGGACGAGCTCGCCTCCCGGAACTCGATATCGGCGACCAGCACCGGGTCGACCCAGCGCACCCCGGGCACCGCCGACCGCGCCGGCGCCCGGTGCAGCGGCACCGAAGACCGCGCCAGCTCGTCGAGCTGCCCCTGCAGCGAGCGCCGCACCGCCGCCGTGAACCCGGTGCCGACATTCCCGATGTGCACCAGCCGGCCGCCGTCGTCGTGCGCCGCCAGCACCAGCGACCCGAAGGTCCCGCTGAACCGCCCGCTGCCGGGCAGCCACCCCGCGACGATCGCCTCGGTGCTGCGCCGCAGCGGCGTCTTGACCCAGGTGGGCGAGCGCCGCCCCGGCCGGTACGTCGAGTCGAGCCGCTTGCAGACGATCCCCTCGAGGTGGTGCTGCGCCGCCACCTCGAGCAGGGCGGCCGGGCGTACCCCGGACCAGCTGGGCGGCACCGGCACCAGCTCCCCGCCCAGCTCCAGTGCGGCCAAGCGCTCCCTGCGCTCGACGTACGGCTTGCCGAGCAGCGACTCGCCGTCGAGCTCGAGCACGTCGAAGACCACGAACTCGACGGGGTAGGCCTCGAGCAGCCCCGCCGCCGGGGCGGCCACGTGCATCCGGTGCTGCAACCGCCCGAACGAGGGCGCCCCGGTCCGCGGATCGGGCGCGACGATCTCGCCGTCGACGACCAGCGGGAAGTCCGGGGCGACGGCGTCGAGCGCCGCCCCGAGCTCGGGGTAGGAGCGCGAGATGTCCCTGGCATTCCGGCTGGTGAACCGGCAACCGTTCGCGTCGATCCGGACGATCGTGCGCACCCCGTCCCATTTCATCTCGACCGCCCACAGCGCGGCGTCGTCCGGCGGTTGTCCGGAGACGGCCAGCATCGGTGCCGGGTTCGCCACCATGCGCACAGCATACTTTCAGCGTCTCTACTGCCTTGCAATGAAAGTGGCACGAGCTGCGCACAGATACTTGAGTGGCAAATGAGATGGAAAGGGTCAGGACTTTAGTTAAATTCCAGCAATCGATCGAGGGGGTTGTGCCCTGCCCGCGCCTGCCACGCCGAGTTGTCCCCAGCTCCGCGGATATCCACAGGGGAACGGAATCCGCAGGTCGCCGCCGGAGGGGGAGCGGCGTCCCGACCTAGCGTCGGCCCCATGTCACGACACGAGGAGCACGACCGCATCCGCAGGCGCCTCGGCGTCCTCACCGCCGCCCGCGACGAACCGGCGGCAACCGGCCCCCTCCGGGCTCCACTGCCGACGGATCCGCCGGGCGCACAGCCCGCGGTCGCCGACCCCCGCTGGGCCGCCAAGACCGAGCAGCTCGACGCCAGGCGCAGGCTCCGCCGCTGGCGCGAGACCGACCCGTGGCCCGGCGACCGCGCCGCCGATCCCGAGGACGACGAGCCCGGCGGGGAACACCCGCACGGCAGTCGCCGCGCCCGCTGGGGCGAACCGGGGCCACCGGCCCCGACGCCATCGGCGAACCCGACTGGCTGCACGACCGAGCCCGCCCGCCGCGCTGGTACGAACGCCTGCTGCCCACCCACTTCGCCGCGGCCCGAACCGCCGTCACCCGACGCGCGGCGGCGGCACTCGCCCTGGTCGGCCTGCTGGCCGTGGTGATCTCCGCGTACGCCGTGTGGCGCGATCGCCCGGTGATCAGCCAGGTGGCGCCGGTACCGGCGGTGCGCATGGCGGCGGCGCCGAGCAGCGCGGGCCCCGACCCCGCCCGCAGCGATGTCGCCCCCGCGCACGAGACCCCAGGCGAGCTGGTGGTGAGCGTCGTCGGCCTGGTGCACCACGGCGGCCTGCTGCGGCTCGCGCCCGGCGCCAGGATCGCCGACGCGCTCGCCGCGGCGGGCGGCGCGCTGCCCGGCGCCGACCTGCAGGGGCTCAACCTCGCACAGAAGGTCGCGGACGGCGACCAGATCCTGGTCGGCACCGCCGACCCGGCAGCCCCGCCGCGCACCAGCAGCACCGCGGGCACCGGCAGCGCGGCCCGCCCCGGCACCCAGGGCGCGGCCCCCGGCGCCGCGGCGAAGGTCGCCCTCAACACCGCCACCGAGGCGGAGCTCGACGCGCTGCCCGGCGTCGGCCCGGTCACCGCCCGCGCCATCGTGGCCTGGCGGAACAGCAACGGCAGGTTCAGCGACATCGAGCAGCTCGCCGACGTCGAGGGCATCGGCCCGGCGCGGCTGGCCCGGCTCCGCGAGCTGGTCACGCTGTGAGCGGGCAGCGCCCGCCGGGGGACCCGGTGACCACGCTCTCCGGCTACTGGCCGATCGTCCGGCCGGAGGAGCCGCCCGCCCCCGAGCCGCGGGCACTCGACGCCCGCCTGGTCCCGGCGGCCGTGCTCTGCTGGGCGGCGACGGTCGTCGCGATCACCGCGGGCTGGGTCGGCGGGCTGGTCCTCGCGGTCCTGCTCGTCGGCGCCGCCTGCGGACTCTGGATCTGGCTGCTGCGCGGCGGCGTGCGCCGCGCCGAGCGGTGGCGGTTCCTGGTCTGGGGGATGGTGGCCGCGCTCCTGCTCGGCACCGGCTTCGCGACCGCGGCCGCCTGGCGGGAGCAGCGGGTCGCCGCGCACCCGCTGCGCGCCCTGCCGGACCGGGCCTCGGTGCAGGTGTTCGCCGTGCCGACGGACGACCCGAAACCGGTGCGCGGCAGATCCTTCGGCGACCAGCGGCGCTGGGTGCTGCGCGCCGACCTGGTCGAGTACCGGCACGCGGGGCAGCGGGTGCGGGCGGGTGGGACGGTCACCATCCTGGCGGGCGGCGACGGGTGGGGCCGGATCACGCCGGGCGCGCTCCTCCGCTTCCAGGCCCGGCCGATGGCACCGCGGACCCGCGACCTCACCGTCGCCGTCCTGCGCGCGAATGCCCCGCCCGCGGTCCTGGAGCAGCCACCCTGGTGGCAGCGGGCAGCTGTGCCGGTCCGCAGCTCCCTGACCGAGGCGGCCCGGAGGGTACTCGGGCGCGACGCCGCGGGCGTGCTCCCCGCACTGGTGCTCGGCGACACCTCCGGGCTCACCGACGACGTGCGGGACGACTTCGCCACCGCGGGGCTGCAACACCTCTGCGTGGTCAGCGGCGCCAATGTCACCATCGTCCTGACTGCGGTGCTCGCGCTCTGCCGGGTCCTGACCCTCCCGCCCGCGGCCTGCGCCGCCACCGCCGCGCTGGCGCTGCTGCTCTTCGTGGTGATCGCCCGGCCCGATCCGAGCGTCCTGCGCGCCGCCGCCATGGGCTCGGTGACGGTGCTCGCCCTGCTGACCGGCAGGCGCAGGCAGGCGCTGCCCGCCCTGTGCGGCGCCGTGATCCTGCTCCTCGCGGTCTGGCCCGCGCTCGCGGTGAGCATCGGCTTCGCGCTCTCCGTCCTCGCCACCGCCGCCCTGATCCTCATCGCCCCCGGCTGGGCCGCCGCGCTCCGCGGCCACGGCTGGTGGCGGGCTCCCGCCGAGCTCGTGGCCGTCTCGGCCGCGGCCTTCGCGGTCACCGCACCGCTGGTCGTCGCCGCGACCGGCAAGCTGAGCCTCGTCGCCGTCCTCGCCAACGTCCTCGTGGCGCCGGTCATCGCCGTCATCACCGTGCTCGGTGCCCTCGCCGCCGCCGTGGCCTGGGCCTGGGCGCTTCCCGCCGAACTCCTGCTCCGCCCCGCCGCCCTCCCGCTCTGGTGGCTGCTCGAGGTCGCCGAGCACACCGCGCGAATACCCGGCGCCACCGTCGCCATACCCGGCGGGGCACTCACCGGAATCGTTCTCGCGGTACTACTTCTGGGCGTTCATCTCGGGCTCCACGCCAGGGCGGTGCGCAGAGGGGACCGGGCCGAGCCCGCGCCTCCGGCACGCCGGGGGTCACCCCGGCCGGCCACGCCCCCGCCGGCCACGCAACCGCCGGAACCGCAACCGCCGGAACCGCAACCGCCGGAATTGCGCCCGCCGGAATTGCGCCCGCCGGAATTGCGCCCGCCGGAATTGCGCCCGCCGGAATTGCGCCCGCCGGAATTGCGCCCGCCGGAATTGCCGAGCCCGCCGACGTCACCGTCGGTTCCGCCGTTCCCCGCGCGGTGAACCGTGATGTCTCCGCCGCACCGGGGCTCCGGCGAGCGGCGCCGGAAACCCGTGTCACCAGCGAACCGTAGGATCGACCGCGTGAGCGAGCAGGCGGCAGCGGTGCATCTGGTGCTCGGCGACGAGGAGCTGTTGATCGAGCGGGCGGTGGCTGCGGTCACCACCGAGGTCAGGGCCACCGCGCCGGACCCGGAGGCGGTGCCGGTGGAGCGGCGCCGCGCAGGCGAGGCCACCACCGCGGAGCTCGCGGAGATGCTGAGCCCCTCGCTGTTCGCCGAGGACCGGCTGATCATCCTGGAATCCGCCGCCGACGCGGGCAAGGAGGCGGTCACGCTCATCGGCGCGGCCGCCGCCGACCCGCCGCCGGGGGTGGTGCTCGTGGTCCTGCACTCCGGCGGCGGCCGAGCCAAGGCGCTCGCCGGCACCCTGCAGAAGGGCGGGGCGCGGGTGCACCACTGCGCCAAGCTCGTCAAGCAGGCGGAGAAGGTCGACTTCGTGCGCGGCGAGTTCCGTGCGGCGGGCGTCAGGGCGGGCGGCGACGTGGTGCAGGAGCTGCTGGACGCCGTCGGCTCCGACCTGCGCGAGCTGGCCGCCGCCTGCTCCCAGCTCGCCGCCGACACCGGCGGCAGGTTGGACGTGGCCGCGGTGCGCCGCTACTACTCCGGCCGCGCCGAGGTCAGCGGCTTCGACGTGGCCGAGCTCGCCGTGGTCGGCAACCGCGCCGCCGCCATGGAGGCGCTGCGCTGGGCCGACGACCGCGGCGTCCCGCACGTCCTGCTCGCCGATGCCCTCGCCGACTCGGTGCACACCATCGCCAAGGTCGGCTCCGCCGGGCGCGGCGACCCGATGCAGCTGGCGCAGCAGCTCGGCATGCCGCCGTGGAAGGTGAAGAAGGCCAAGGCGCAGGCCAGGGGGTGGAGCCCGGAGAAGATCGGCAGCGCCATGCAGGTCGTCGCCACCCTCAACGCCGACGTCAAGGGCGGCGCCGCCGACTCCGGCTACGCCCTCGAGCAAGCACTGGGTCGCATCTGCGACCTGCACGGCGACAACTGACCGGCCAGGTTTCGAGCCGCGTCCCTCGACCTGCCCGCAGCCGCTGTCCGCGGCGGGCCCGCGGCCGCTGAACCGCTTCTGTACGTCGACGACCCAGTCGTCACCTCGCGGGCGGCGGTGTGCAGGGATGCCGGGTTGCAGCCCGCGCCCTCCTCGGCCGCGACGGTGCCGCGGGCGCTGTCCGCGACGGGCCACGGCGGGCAGGGACGTCGGCCGGCAGGGACGTCGGGCGGCAATCCTAGCCGGCGCGGGAGTCCGAACCGCACCGGCCCGTCAGCGACGCCTCACTCCGCGGACGTGAGCACCAACCCCTCGTCCTCGACCTCGGACTCCTCGAACCGCCCGTCCCACTCGTCGTACGACGGCACCTCGTCGTCCCGGGTGACGATCCACTCCAGCGCCTCGCCGCCCTCGTCGTCGGGCACCAACACGTTTTCGATCTTGATCCCCAGCCCGAGCACCTCGGCGGCCCGGATCACCTCCGGCAGATCCTCGGCTCGGACCACGGTCTGATTCGCGTACACGGTCACCATGTGCCGAATCGTAGCCGGCGCGGCCGACAGCGCGTGGAACCCCGCGCGGGCGACCCACCGGCACCGGGACCGCCGCCGCACCGCCGGTGGACACGACAAAAGCCGCCGTGGTCGTCGAGGCCACGGCGGCGGCGTACTGCGGGCGCCGAGCGGCGCCGGGTGCTCAGATCTTGTTGAAGGCCAGGGCCAGCGCGGACTTCTTGTTCGCCGCCTGGTTGGCGTGGATGACGCCCTTGGAGGCAGCCTTGTCCAGCTTGCGGCTGGCGAAGCGCAGGCGCTCGGCCGCCACGTCCTTGTCGCCGGAGTCGGCGGCCTCCCGGAAGCTGCGGATCGCGGTGCGCAGCGCGGACTTCACCGACTGGTTGCGCAGCCGCGCCGCCTCGTTGGTGCGAATCCGCTTCATCTGGGACTTGATATTGGCCACGCCGGTATCCTCTGGTTCCTGTCGGTTAGGTGTGCTTCGAAAGCTCATGCGCATGCGGCGGTCGAACCGGAACGGCTCGGACCAGCAGGTAACGCTGCGCCGAAGGTCGAGGTTACCAGCAGGCCGCGCGCGGACGAAATCGCACCCCGATCGTTCGTAGCGCGAAATTAACCTGCGTCTCACGCGAACCGGACACGCGCGTTGCACCCTCGGAAAGATGTCCGCCACGCACCCCGCCACCACGACCGGTGTCTTCGACGGTTACGGCCCCGGCCGGTTCCGCGAGGCATTCGACGAGATGTTCGGCCCGGACGGCGCCGTGCGGCCACCCTACGCCGGGCTGTTCGCCGCGCTCGCCCCGATCCACGCCGACGAGCTGGCCGCGCGCTTCGAGGCGCTCGGTCGCGCCTTCGTCGACCAGGGCATCACCTTCTCGCACTCCGGCCAGGAGCGGCCGTTCCCGCTGGACCTGGTGCCGCGGCTGCTGGCCGACGCGGAGTGGTCCGAGCTCGCGGCCGGGATCAGGCAGCGGGTGCGGGCGCTGGAGCTCTTCCTCGCCGACGTCTACGGCGAGCGGCAGATCCTGCGCGACGGGGTGCTGCCGAAGCGGCTGGTCACCTCGTGCGCGCACTTCCACCGCGCCGCGGTCGGGGTGGCGCCGCCGAACGGGGTGCGCATCCACGTGGCCGGGATCGACGTCATCCGGGACGAGCGCGGCGGTTTCCGGGTGCTGGAGGACAACCTGCGCTCGCCCTCCGGCGTCTCCTACGTGATGGAGAACCGGCGCACGATGGCCAGGGTCTTCCCCGACCTGTTCCGCTCGCACCGGGTGCGGGCGGTCGGCGACTACCCGGCGCACCTGCTGCGCGCGCTGCGCGCCTCGGCCGCGCCGAACGAGGCCGACCCGACGGTCGTCGTGCTGACCCCCGGCGTGCACAACTCGGCCTACTTCGAGCACTCGCTGCTGGCCGGGCAGATGGGGGTGGAGCTGGTCGAGGGGCGCGACCTGTTCTGCCGCGACAACGTGGTCTACATGCGCACCACCGCGGGCGAGCGGCAGGTGGACGTGATCTACCGGCGCATCGACGACACCTTCCTCGACCCCATGCATTTCCGCCCGGACTCGGTGCTCGGCGTGGCGGGGGTGCTGAACGCGGCGCGCGCGGGCAATGTCGTGATCGCCAACGCGGTCGGCAACGGGGTCGGCGACGACAAGCTCGTCTACGCCTACCTGCCCACCATCATCGAGTACTACCTGCGCGAACAGCCGATCCTGCGCAATGTCGACACCTTCCGCTGCTGGCTGGAGGACGAGCGCACCGAGGTGCTCGACCGGCTGGACGAGCTGGTGATCAAGCCGGTGGAGGGCTCCGGCGGCTACGGCATCGTGATCGGCCCTGACGCCTCGCGCGCCGAGCTCGACGAGGTCGGGAAGAACATCAGGGCCGACCCGCGCGGCTGGATCGCACAGCCCGTCGTGCAGCTGTCGACGGTGCCGACCAAGGTCGGCGACGCCCTGGTGCCGCGCCACGTCGACCTGCGGCCGTTCGCGGTGAACGACGGCGAGCAGATCTGGGTGCTGCCCGGCGGGCTCACCCGGGTGGCGCTGCCGGAGGGGTCGCTGGTGGTGAACTCCAGCCAGGGCGGCGGCAGCAAGGACACCTGGGTGCTCTCCGCGCAGGCCGCCCCGGCCGACCGCGAACTCGGCGGCGGCGAGCTGGTCGCCGAGCCGCCGCAGTCGCCCGCCTTCGAGTCCGGCCGGGCGCTGAGCGCCGAGCAGGTCGGGCAGCAACAGCAGCAGCAACAGCAGGCGGCCCGCTCGGCCGGGCCCGGGACCGGAGGGAGCACCTGATGCTGGCCAGGAACGCGGAATCGCTCTACTGGATCGGCCGCTACGTTGAGCGCGCCGACGACACCGCCCGGATCCTCGACGTCGCGGTGCACCAGTTGCTGGAGGACGCCACCGTCGACCCGGACCGCACCTCGCGGCTGCTGCTCCGGGTGCTCGGGATCGAGCCGCCCGCCGGGGCGCTCGACGTCTGGTCGGTGACCGAGCTGGTGGCCTTCAGCGACGCGCACGGCGGCTCGATCGTGGACTCGGTCGGCAAGGCGCGGGAGAACGCCCGCGGCGCCCGCGAGGTGACCTCGGGGGAGATGTGGGAGTGCCTGAACGCCACGTACAACGGGCTGGCCGCCGCCGAGTCCGCGGCGCGCGGCCTCGGCCCGCACGAGTTCTTCCACTTCGTGCAGGACCGCGCGGCCATGTTCGCCGGGCTCTCCGACTCCACCATGAGCCGGGACGACGGCTACCGCTTCCTGCTGCTCGGCCGGGCCATCGAGCGGGTCGACATGACCGTGCGGCTGCTGCTCTCCCGGGCCGGTGACCGCACCTCGTCACCCGCCTGGGTGACGGTGCTGCGCTCGGCGGGGGCGCACGACACCTACCTGCGCACGCACCGCGGCGCGCTGGACGCCAACCGGGTGGCCGAGTTCATCCTGCTCGACCGGCTCTTCCCACGCTCGGTGTTCCACTCGGTGCAGGTCGCCGAGTCCTGCCTGGCCGAGCTGGACCAGCGGCCCAGCAGCCGGGTCGGGGCGCGGCACGAGGCGCAGCGGCTGCTCGGGCGGGCCCGCAGCGAGCTGGAGTTCCTGCCGCCGGGGGTGCTGCTGGAAGACCTGCAGACCCGGCTGCTCTCGCTGCAGCGCACCTGCCGCGAGGTGAGCGAGGCGGTGGCGCTGCAGTACTTCCACGCGGCGCCCTGGGTGGCCTGGACCGACCTGCAGGGCAGCCACGACCAGCGGGTGGAGCTGTGAGCTGGCGGACAAGGGTGGTGCACACCACCGACTACGTCTACGACACGCCGGTCACCCGGTCCTTCAACGAGGCCAGGCTGACCCCGCGCGGCGACCACAGGCAGAACGTGGTGCTGAACCGGGTGGAGACCGCCCCCGCCACCCGCTCCTACCGCTACACCGACTACTGGGGCACCACGGTGACCGCCTTCGACCTGCACGCCCCGCACACCGAGCTGCAGGTGATCGGCTCCTCGGTGGTGGAGACCGAGCCCTTCCCCGGCCCGGCCGACGAGTTGAGCTGGGAGGAGCTGCACACCGACGCGGTGGCCGACCGCTTCGACGAACTGCTCGCGCCGACGCCCTACGTCCCGCCCGACGCCGAGCTGCGCGAGCTGGCCGCGCAGCTCGCGCGCACCGGCTCGCCCGCCAAGGCGGTGGTGCGGGCGGCCGAGTGGGTGTACCGGGAGATGGACTACACCCCGGCCAGCACCTCGGTGCACACCTCCGCGGTGCAGGCCTTCGCCGAGCGCCGGGGCGTGTGCCAGGACTACGCGCACCTGACCCTGCTGCTGCTGCGCGCCATGCGGATTCCGAGCCGGTACGTCTCCGGGTACCTGCACCCGCAGCCGGGCGCCGAGATCGGGGCCACCGTCGAGGGGCAGTCGCACGCCTGGATCGAGGCGTGGACCGGCCAGTGGTGGGGGTACGACCCGACCAACGACATCGCGATCAACGAGCAGCACATCGCGGTCGGCGTCGGGCGGGACTACTCCGATGTGCCCCCGCTGAAGGGCATCTTCTCCGGCGGCGGCTCGACCGACATGCGCGTGGTGGTGGAGATCACCCGCCTCGCGTAGTAATTTCAGGACCGCTCGACCTCTCAGCAACTATGCAGTTTCCTTTGGAAGCACGAGGTGGCGGTATGTCTCCCACGGCGCAGGAAATCGTCGAAGAAGCGATCGAGCAGCGGCCGATTCCCGATGTGAAGAAGTGGGGTGCCGAGGCGTTCGGCACCTTCTTCCTGGTGATGGGCGGCGTCGGTACGGCGGTGCTGGCCGGTGACCGGGTCGGCGCGCTGGGGGTCGCGCTCGCCTTCGGGCTCTCCCTGCTCTTCCTGGTCTACGCGATCGGGCCGATCTCCGGGTGCCACGTGAACCCCGCGGTGACCCTCGGGCAACTACTGCTCGGCAGGCTCGGCGTGGTCAGCGCGGTGGGGTACTGGATCGCCCAGCTGATCGGCGGGCTGCTGGCCGGGCTGGTGCTCTTCGCGCTGGCCAAGAACCTGCCCAGCTACGACCGCGCGGTGGACGGCCTCGGCGCCAACGGCTGGGGCAGCCACAGCCCGTCGGCCACCACCGGCCCGCTCGGCATGGTGGTGATCGAGAACGGCTACGGCATGGCCGCGATGATCATCGTCGAGGTCATGCTGACCGCGCTGCTGGTCTTCGTGGTCCTCGCCTCCACCGACCAGATCTCCGACCTGCCGCTGGCGGGCATCTCGATCGGCTTCACGCTCGCGGTGATCCACCTGATCTCGATCCCGGTGGACAACACCTCGGTGAACCCGGCGCGCAGCATCGCGGTCGCCCCCTACCAGGACGGGGCGATGGGGCAGCTCTGGGCGTTCATCGTCTTCCCGCTGCTCGGCGGGGTGCTCGGCGCGCTGCTGTACGGGCTGCTCTTCGGCCGGGCGCGCGACGTCGTCTCCTGAGCGAACGGGGCTCAGTGCCAGCCGTACTCGGCGACCAACCGGTGCGCGACCAGGTCGAAGGTCTTGCGGGCGAGCACCGCGCCCTCCCGGCGGATCCCGGCCTCCGGCACGTCGAGCACCCGGTCCAGCCGGACCCAGCTGGGCCTGCCGTCGTGGTCCCAGTTGCCGCTGCCGATGCCGATCCAGTCGGAATCGTGCGCGCGGTCGGCGTTCGAGGAGAGCATGAGCCCGAGCAGGGTGCGCCGGTCCCGGCCGACCACCAGCACCGGGCGGTCCTTGCCGTTGCTCGGGTCCTCCTCGAAGGGCACCCAGGTCCAGACGATCTCGCCGGGGTCGGCGCGGCCGTCCAGCTGCGGGGCGTAGACGATCTGCCTGGCGCGCTCGGCGGTCGGCACCGGCACCGATGCGGTCGGCCGCACCGAGACGTTCCCGCGCTTGCTCCCGGTGAGCGAACCGAGCAGCCGCTCAGCGAGTTTCGGGCCCTGCTGCCGGACCAGCTTCGGCCCCTGCTGCTTCGCGATCGTGCCGAGCTGCTTGCCGATGGAGTTCCACGTGCGGGCCATGCGGGAAGAATAACGAACCGCTGACGGGGGCTCCACCGTGCTCGTGGGACGATGGAGCCCGTTCGCCGCAGACCAGAGCCGAGGAGTGGAGTGCCCGCCAGCTTCGCCGACACCACGTTCACCGATCCGTCCCGGATCCGGAACTTCTGCATCATCGCCCACATCGATCACGGCAAGTCGACGCTCGCCGATCGGATGCTGCAGCTCACCGGAGTGGTCGAGGAGCGGCAGATGCGCGCGCAGTACCTCGACCGGATGGACATCGAGCGCGAGCGCGGGATCACGATCAAGGCGCAGAACGTCCGGCTGCCGTGGCAGCTGGACGGCGACGACTACGTCATGCACCTGATCGACACCCCCGGGCACGTCGACTTCACCTACGAGGTCTCGCGCGCGCTCGAGGCCTGCGAGGGCGCGGTGCTGCTGGTGGACGCGGCGCAGGGCATCGAGGCGCAGACGCTGGCGAACCTGTACCTGGCGCTGGACAAGGACCTCACGGTCATCCCGGTGCTGAACAAGATCGACCTCCCGGCCGCCGACCCGGACCGCTACGCCGCCGAGATCGCGCACATCATCGGCTGCGAGCCGGGCGACGTGCTGCGGGTCTCCGGCAAGACCGGCGTCGGCGTCCCGGAGCTGCTGAACGAGGTGGTCCGGCAGGTGCCCGCGCCGCAGGGGCAGGCGGACGCCCCGGCGCGCGCCATGATCTTCGACTCGGTCTACGACACCTACCGCGGCGTCGTCACCTACGTGCGCGTGGTGGACGGCAAGCTGACCCCGCGCGAGAAGATCAAGATGATGTCGACCGGGGCCACGCACGAGCTGCTGGAGATCGGCATCGTCTCGCCGGAGCCGAAGCCGACCGCCGGGCTCGGCGTCGGCGAGGTCGGCTACCTGATCACCGGCGTGAAGGACGTGCGGCAGTCCAAGGTCGGCGACACCGTGACCGCCGCCCGCAACGGCGCCGCCGAGCCGCTCACCGGCTACCGCGAGCCGCGCCCGATGGTCTACTCCGGGCTCTACCCGGTGGACGGCTCTGACTACCCCGATCTGCGCGACGCGCTGGAGAAGCTGCAGCTCAACGATGCCGCGCTGACCTACGCCCCGGAGACATCGGTGGCGCTCGGCTTCGGCTTCCGCTGCGGCTTCCTCGGCCTGCTGCACATGGAGATCACCCGCGAGCGGCTGCAGCGCGAGTTCGACCTGGACCTGATCTCCACCGCGCCGAACGTGGTGTACCGGGTGGACATGGAGGACGGCGCCGAGCACGTGGTGACCAACCCCTCGTTCTGGCCGGAGGGCAAGGTGCGCTCGGTGTACGAGCCGGTGGTGAAGTGCACCATCATCTCGCCGAGCGAGTTCATCGGCTCGATCATGGAGCTGTGCCAGTCCCGCCGCGGCGAGCTCGGCGGCATGGACTACCTCTCCGAGACCAGGGTCGAGCTGCGCTACACGCTGCCCATGGCGGAGATCATCTTCGACTTCTTCGACTCGCTGAAGTCGCGCACCCGCGGGTACGCCAGCCTCGACTACGAGGAGTCGGGCGAGCAGGTCTCGGCGCTGGTCAAGGTGGACATCCTGCTGCAGGGCGAGGCGGTGGACGCGTTCAGCGCCATCGTGCACAAGGATGCCGCGCAGGGGTACGGCCACAAGATGACCACGAAGCTGCGCGAGCTCATCCCGCGCCAGCAGTTCGAGGTGCCGATCCAGGCCGCCATCGGCTCGAAGATCATCGCCCGCGAGAACATCCGCGCCATCCGCAAGGACGTGCTGGCCAAGTGCTACGGCGGCGACATCAGCCGCAAGCGCAAGCTGCTGGAGAAGCAGAAGGAAGGCAAGAAGCGGATGAAGACGATCGGCCGGGTGGAGGTGCCGCAGGAGGCCTTCGTGGCCGCGCTCTCCTCGGACGCCGCCGCGGACAAGCCGAAGGACAAGAAGTAGCGCCGAACCTCAGCTCCGCCGCGCCCCGCTGAAACGGGGCTTTCGCTCCCCTCCCGGCTTTGGCAAGGTAGGGGTGCTCACCACAACCGAGCGCTGCGAGCGGCGGAGAATATGACAGCTCCGGACCCGCCGAATAGGGTGGGGCCGACTCCGCGGGACGCCCGGTGTGGTGCGCCGCAGGAAATCGAGAGCTGGAGCTTCAATGACGCGTGATCTGCCCTTCGACGACGACGAGACGGGCGAGCGCGGGGACACCGCATACCGCGTGGCCAACGGCGTCGCGCGCACCGCGCGCGCGGGCGCCTACGTCACCGGCGGCGCGCTGGTGGCCGCCAACGGCGGCGGGGTGCCCGCCCAGCCCGGCTCCGAGCAGCACCTGGACAGCTGGAACGCGGGCTGGGCGCGCAGCAGCGACCCGGATCCCGACGTCCCGAGCCCGGTGCTGACCTTTCCGGACCCGGAACCGGCCGAGGTGGCGCCGCAGCGGGTCGCGCACCAGGACGCACCCGCGCCGCTGCCCGATGCCGACGCCACCGCGCCCGGGCTCCGCTTCGGCACGCCGCCCGGCAGCGACAGCATGGTCGCCGCCGTCCCGCCCGGCACCGGCTGGGCGGGCGCGACCACCCCGGGCCTCGAGTTGGGGCAGGCGCCCGGCGCCGGGCAGATCCCGCTGACCCCCGGCTGGGACTCCGCCGCGGTCGGGCCCGGAACCGGTTGGCCCGGCGCTGATTTCGCGGTGCCGGGCACCGGCCTGCCGCACTTCCAGGTACCGGACATGCCGAGCTGGTGGGAGGGGATCGGCGGCACGCCCGAGGACGAGGACCAGGCCGATGGCTTCGGCCTGCCCGCGCACGGCCTCGGCCAGGCCGGGCACGGATTCGGCACCGGCGACACCACCTTCACCGCGCCCGGCGCCGACCCGCTCGGGCTGACCCGGATGTCGGACACCGACCTCGGGGCCGCCGACGAGGCGGGCCACCACGAGCCCGGCACGCCGGGAACGGGTTTCGGCGGTGGGCTGTTCGACGGAATCGGCAGCGACCCGTTCGGCGTCTACCTCGGCGTCGAGGCGGGGCTGGAGATCGACACGCACTTCACCGTCGACTTCGGGCTCGGGCCGCAGGGCGCCTACCTGTACACCGACATGCGGGTGGAGGCCGCCGCGGGGGTCAGGGTCGAGGCCGCCGCGGGCACCGGCATCGGCGACCAGTTGGACCGCTTCGGCGAGTGGCTCGGCTCGACGCCGGGCGCCGGGCGGACGAATACCGACGGCGCGCTGCCGGGCGCGGGCGGGTCCGGGCTGAGCTCCGGGCTCGGCGGGTCAGGGGCGGGCGCGCCCGCGGGCCACGGTTTCGTGCCCGCACCCGCCCCGGTGCAGGCCGCCGCCGCGCCCGCGCCGCAGCCCGCACCGGTGGCGCCAGCCGCCGCGGTGCCGATCGCGGTCGCGCCCGCGGTGGCCGCGCCGCCGGTGGTGGCCGCGACCCCGCTGCAGACCACGATCCAGCCGGATGCCGCGAGCACGCCGATCGCCAATGTGCTCGCGCCGCCGCCGGGGCCGTCCCCGCTCACCGCGCCCGCCGCCGACCTCCCGCTGCTGTTCCCGCCGGTGGTGGCGCCGCCGTTCCGGCCGGAGCCGGGGACGACGGCACCCACCGATGTCACGTCGCCGCAGGGGGACACGACCGTTCCCGGCACCGGGCTGCCGACCACGGTCACCAGGACCACCGTCCAGGTGCCGTCCGCGGAGCCCGGCACCCCGACCACCCGGCCCGGCGCCGAGACCGGCGTCACCACCAAGCCCGCGCCGACCACGCTGCCCGACGTCACCGTCACCAGGACCCCGCCCACCGGCGACACCGACCCCACCCGGCCGAGCCAGGGCAGCACCGCCCCGAGCGCCGACCCCGGCACCCCGGGGACCTCGGCGCCCGCCGCGCCGACCACCCGCCCGGAGGCGCCGACCCGGCCGAGCACCGCGGAGCAGCCGGACCCCGTGCGCCCGAGCACCGGCGCCCCCGGCACCGGCAGCCCGACGGCGGGCGACAGCGGCGGGCCAGGCACCGGCACGGCGCCGACCGTCGACCTGCCAGCCACCTCGGCGCCCGCCGTGCCGACCGGGGTGCGGCCGCCCGCCGCGGATCAGCCCGGTACCGTTCCGACAGTGGACAATCCGGCCGTCCCGGCGCCGCCCAACCCGGCCACCCAGCCGAAGCCGAACGCACAGGGCATCGCGGACGACGGCAGCGGGCACTGGTGGCAGCTGCCCGCGCTGACCGAGCACCACCCGCACACGCTGGCGGCGAGCGAATTCGGCGGCGCGGGCGGGTTCGCCCACGGCGACCTGCTGCATCCGCTGCCCGGCGACCACGGCGGCGCGCTGCTGTAGCAGCCGGACCGAGCGGTTTCGTACCGCGCCGATGCGGCAGCCGGTCCGATGCACCACTATGGCTGGAAACATCGCGGCGCCGGTCGGCATCGCGACGATCGAGAGTGAGGAGATCGGCTTGTCTGTCGTAGCCGGGCTCGAGGCCGCGACGGCGAAGAATCCGGAGGTCATGGCGCCGCTCATCCGGATTCTCGAGGATCTCCGGGAGACGGCCCGGTTCGCCGGGCGCGAGGACCTGAACGGCCGCATCGGCATGGCGCTGGCCAAGCTCAGCGACCCGCGGGTGCGGCTGGTGGTGGTCGGCCGACCCAGGTCCGGGATGAGCACCGTGGTGAACAGCCTGATCGGGGCGCCGGTGAGCGGCACCGACGGCTCCGGCGTCCCGGTGATCGTCGAGTACGGGACGGAGCCCGCGGCGGTGCTGGTGAAGTCGAGCGCGCCCGGACGCACCGAGCGCACCCCGATCGACCCGCGCGGCGCCGCCGCGGCGCTGGCCGCCACCGACGGCGTGGTCCGGATCGAGTACACCGAGCCGAGCCCGTTCCTGGCCGACGGCATCGTCCTGATGGACGCGCCCGGCTCGACCGGGGACGACCACACCTCCTGGTCGATGATCGCCGCCGCCGACGCGGTGCTCTACGTGACCGACGCGGGCGCCGAGTTCGACGCCGAGCAGCTGGAGCAGCTGGACCGCATCCACCGGGTCTGCCCGACCGTCATCTGCGTGCTCACCAAGATCGACCAGTACCCGCACTGGTCCGCGGTGCAGCAGCGGAACCGGGACCTGCTCGACTCGGCCGGGCTCGGCCTCGCGGTCGCCCCGATCTCCGCGCAGCTGCACCTGGACGCGGTCGCCGATGGCGACTACCACCGCGACATCGAGTCCGGGCTGCCGCAGCTCGTCGACCACCTGCGCGACTTCGTGGTCAACCGCGCCGACGTGGTGGCCAGGGACGCCGCGATCGGCGACATCCGGTTGCTCGCCGGGCACCTGGAGAGCTCGCTGCGCACCGAGCAGGAGTCGCTGCGCGACCCGCGCAGGCGCGCCGAGATCACCCGGCGACTATCGCTGGCCAGGGACGAGGCCGACCAGCTCCGGCAGCGCACCGCCAACTGGCAGGTGACGCTGGTGGACGGCAGCACCGAGCTGATGGCCGATATCGAGCACGACCTGCGGCACCGGCTGCGCAGCCTGGTGCGCGACGCCGAGGCCGAGATCGCCGACACCGACCCGGCCAAGCGCTGGAAGGAGTTCGCCGCCGACCTGGACGCCAGGATCTGCGAGGCGGTCGAGGAGAACTTCGTGGTCGCGCACTACCGCTCGGTGGAGCTGTGCGAGCAGGTGGCGGGGAAGTTCCCGGCGCACCACCGCAAGCCGCCACTGCCCGACCTGCGGCTGGCCAACCCCGGCGAGGTGCTGGAGGAGGTGGCGCCGCTGGAGCCGCTGGAGAGCGGCAAGCCCGGCGTCACCCAGCAGTTCCTCTCCGCGCTGCGCGGCTCCTACGGCGGCATCCTGATGGTCGGCCTCGCCACCAGCCTGCTCGGCATGTCGCTGGTGAACTGGTACTCGGCCGGTGCAGGCGTGCTGCTCGGCGTGAACGCGCTCTGGGACGACCGCAAGGCGCGCAAGCTGCGCAGGCGCGCCGAGGCGAAGGTGGCGGTGGCGCGGCTCATGGACGACGTGGTGTTCCAGGTCGGCAAGGAGTCGCGGAACCGGCTGCGCGCGGTGCAGCGCGCGCTGCGCGACCACTTCACCGAGCTGGCCACCGAGGTGCTGCGCGGCGCCGACGAGGTGCTCCGGGTGGCCTCGGAGGCCGATGGCCGGTACGGCCACCGGCGCGCCGAGCGCCTCGCCGAGCTGGAGCGCCACCTGGACGAGCTGCGTGCCGTCCGCGGCCGGGCCGAGGCGCTCGCTCCGTACTGACCCCGGCCCGTCAGCGGGCGGGCGGGGAGTGCGCGGGCTGGAAGAACCCGGCGTCGCGCGTCTGCTCCGCCCGGATGACGTGCGTCACCGCGTTGATCAGCGCCAGGTGGGTGAAGGCCTGCGGGAAGTTCCCCAGGTGCCTGCCGCTGCGCGGGTCGATCTCCTCGGCGTAGAGCCGCAGCGGGCTGGCCAGCCCGAGCAGCCGCTCGCAGAGGTGCCTGGCCCGCTGCAGCTCGCCGATCTCCACCAGCGCGGAGACCAGCCAGAAGGAGCAGATCGCGAAGGAGCCCTCCTCCCCGGAGAGGCCGTCGTCGGTGGTCTCGGTGTCGTACCGCAGCACCAGCCCGTTGACGGTGAGCCGGTCGGCGATGGCGAGCACGGTGGCCCGGATCCGCTCGTCCTCCGGGGGCAGGAAGCGCACCAGCACCGCGAGCAGCAGCGAGGCGTCCAGGGTGGCGCTGCCGTAGGCCTGGGTGAGCACGCCGTCCGCGTCCACGCCGTTGGCGAGCACGTCCGCCCTGATCTCCTCGGCGATCTCGAACCACTCGGCGGCTCGCTCGGCCAGGTTGTGCAGCTCGGCCAGGCGGGCGCCGCGGTCGAGCGCCACCCAGCACATGATCTTGGACGAGGTGAAGTGCTGCGGCTCGCCGCGCACCTCCCAGATCCCGCGGTCCGGCTCCCGCCAGTGCTCGACGGCGGCCAGCACCTGCCGCTCCAGCAGCGGCCACAGCGTCTCCGGCACCTGCTGCCTCGACCGCACGTGCAGGTACACCGAGTCGAGCATGGTGCCCCAGATGTCGTGCTGCACCTGGTCGTAGGCGGCATTGCCGACCCGCACCGGGCGGGCGCCGTCGTACCCGGCCAGGTGGTCAAGGGTGCTCTCGGTGATCTCCCGCTCGCCGCCGATGCCGTAGAGCACCTGCAGCGGAACGGGCGCGCCGTCCTGGCCGGTGGTGACCTCGTTGAGGAAGGCGAAGAAGTCGTCGGCCTCGCGGTCGAGCCCGAGCGTGTAGAGCCCCCAGAGCGCGAAGCTGGAATCGCGCACCCAGCTGTAGCGGTAGTCCCAGTTCCGTTCGCCGCCGGGGGTCTCCGGCAGCGAGGTGGTGGCGGCGGCCATCAGCGCGCCGGTCGGGGCGTAGGTGAGCCCCTTCAGCGTGAGCGCGCTGCGCTGCAGGTAGTTGCGCCACGGGTGGTCCGGGAACTTGCCGAGGGTGATCCACTGCCGCCAGCTCTCGATGGTGGCCCACATCTTCTGCGCCGCCTCGGCGTAGCTCTTCGGCGCGGGCAGCTCGGACCAGGTGAGCGCGACGAACACCTCGTCGCCCTCCACCATCCTGGTGCGCGCCCGCGCCTCCCTGCCCTCCAGCCCGAGCCGCAGGTCGGAGGTGAGGGTGAGCGTCGGCCCCGCCGTCGGGTCGGCCGCCATCGTGGCGGTCGCCTCCTCGTAGACCTTGCCGGTGTACTCCCAGCGCGCGGCGGCCCGGTGGTAGTCGAAGGCGGGCTCGCAGCTCATCTCCAGCTCGACGGTGCCGTTCACGCACTTCACCGTGCGCAGCAGCATGTGCTCGGCGTCCCAGTCCATGGGGGTGCGGCGGTGCGTGCGGCTGCGCTGGTCGTTGTTGTGCCACGGCCCGAGCACCAGCGCGTCCCGGACGATGAGCCAGCCGGTCTCCGTCTGCCAGGTGGTCTCCAGGATCATGCCGCCGGGCAGGTAGCGCCGGGCGGCGGGGACATTGCGGCCGTACGGCCCGATCCGGAAGTGCCCCGCGCTGCGGTCCAGCATGGCGCCGAAGATGCTCGGCGAGTCCGGGCGCGGCACGCACATCCACTCCACCGCGCCGTTGCTGGCGATCAGGCAGGTGGTCTCGCAGTCGCTGAGGAAGGCGTAGTCGTCGATCGGCGGGTAGGCGCCGTAGCGCTGCGCCTCGGTGGTCGGGTTGAGCAGCGGCACCTCGCCGCCGCCCGGCTCGGCGGCGGCGGGCAGCGCCCCGGCCGGAGGCGAATCGCTGAGCGCGGTCTGTTCGGGGTGATCGGTCGGCGCCATACCCCCATGATGCCGGGTCGTTCCCGGCACGGCGGCGACCACTAGGCTGGGGGGCGTGGAGCAGATCGCAGGCTGGTGGGACGGGTTCGAACTCTGGGTGGCGGGGCTGCCGTTCATCCCGCAGTTCCTCGTCGTGCTGCTCGGCATGGTGCCGATCAGCGTGGCCATCGCCTTCGGGCTGGACCGCACGCTGCGCGCGGTGCTGCACCTGCTCGGCCGGGACCGGACGCCGGAGGCGCCCTCCCCGGTCGGGCCCGCCGACCCCGGCGCCGGACTCGCCGGTGTCGCTGACGCGGCCGCCGCGGGCCCGGCGGTGGTGCGCTGATGCCGCGCTCACGGGTGCAGCTGGCGCTGGTCGCGCTGCTGGTGCTGGTCGTCGTCGCCTGGCTGCTGACCCGCTGATCCTGCTACAGTCTGCCCGTGTCTCCGAGTGCCGTCCCGCAGGTCCGCCATGAATTGGCGTTGATCGCTGTCGGCAACCTCGCAGTCGCCGATATCCTCTGTCGGTGATTCGCGGGGTCACCGTCGCGTCCGTTCGATGAACCGGCGCGCATCCGGCGACGGGGCTCCGAAATCAACGGATCGCTGTGCGGTCCGGCGCGCCGTCTCGGATGTCCGCCGCACCCCAGTCACCCCGTCGCGGCGGATCACACAGGAAGGTCCAGCGATGTCTCGCAGGTCGTTGTTCGCCGGTCGTACCCGGTCCCGTCGCAAGCCGCTCGCGGTCGCCCTCACGGCGCTCGCGGCCGTCGCGCTCACCGCCTGCGGCGGCGGCGCGAGCGATTCCACCGAAGGCGGGGGCGCCGACGGCAGCGGTGGCACGCTGAACCTCTACGCCTACGCCGTGCCGAAGCCCGGCTTCGACAAGGTGATCCCCGAGTTCAACAAGACCGAGGCGGGCGCGGGCGTCCAGGTCCAGCAGTCCTACGGCGCCTCCGGCGACCAGTCCCGCAAGGTCAAGGACGGCGCCGCCGCCGACGTGGTCAACTTCTCGGTCGAGCCGGACATCACCCGGCTGGTCGACGCCGGGCTGGTCGACGCGAGCTGGAACGCGGGCGCGGACAAGGGCATCCCGTTCGGTTCCGTGGTCGCCATCGTGGTGCGCAAGGGCAACCCCAAGGGCATCAAGGACTGGGACGACCTGCTGAAGCCCGGCGTCGAGGTGGTCACCCCGAACCCGTTCAGCTCGGGCGCGGCCAAGTGGAACCTGCTCGCCCCCTACGCCGCCAAGTCCGACGGCGGCAAGAACCAGCAGGCCGGGCTGGACTACCTGGCCCAGCTGGTCTCGCCCGAGCACGTGAAGGTGCAGCCGAAGTCCGGCCGCGAGGCGACCGAGACCTTCCTGCAGGGCACCGGTGACGTGCTGCTCAGCTACGAGAACGAGGCCATCTTCTCGGAGCGCAACGGCGACCAGATCGAGCACGTCATCCCGCCGGTCACCTTCAAGATCGAGAACCCGATCGCGGTGCTGAAGAACAGCCCGAACCTGGAGAAGGCGAACGCCTTCCGCGACTTCCAGTTCACCCCGGAGGGCCAGCGCGCCTGGGCCGCCGCGGGCTTCCGCCCGGTCGACCCGGCGATCGCCGCGGAGTTCACCGCCGACTTCCCGACCCCGCAGAAGGAGTGGACGATCGCTGACCTCGGCGGCTGGAAGGCCGTCGACAAGGATCTGTTCACCGCGGACACCGGCAAGGTCGCGGTCATCTACGAGAACGCGACCAAGTGACGTCGTGACTCGGAGCACACGGGATACTGGACGATCGTGACCGAGAGCAGTGCATCCGGAGCCGGGCGCGAGCCCGGCTCCGGTGTTCCCGACAGCAAGCCCGCGCCGGGCCCGACCGTGCTCACCGAGCCCGCGAAGCCGCGCCGGGACCGCTCCTGGCTGAAAGTGACCGGATCGGTAGGCCCGCTCGGCATCGGCACCGCGGTGCTGTGGCTGAGCATCATCGTGGTGCTTCCGCTGGCGGCGCTCACCGTGACCTCGTTCCAGGACGGCTGGGCCGGCTTCTGGGACGCGGTGACGGCGCCCGCCGCGCTGGACTCACTGCGCATCACCGTCATGGTCTCGGTGATCGTCGCCGTGCTCAACGTGGTGATGGGCACCCTGGTGGCCTGGGTCCTGGTCCGCGACGAGTTTCCCGGCAAGGGCATCGTCAACGCCCTCATCGACCTGCCCTTCGCGCTGCCGACCATCGTGGCCAGCATCGTGCTGCTCTCGCTGTACGGCCCGGAGAGCCCGGTCGACATCCACCTCAACGCCACCCAGCCCGGCCTGGTGGTGGCGCTGGCCTTCGTGACGCTGCCCTTCGTGGTGCGCGCGGTGCAGCCGGTGCTGATCGAGGCCGACCGCGAGGTGGAGCAGGCCGCGCTCTCGCTCGGCGCGAGCAACTGGACCACCTTCCGGCGGATCGTGCTGCCCACGCTCACCCCCGCGGTGCTCAGCGGCGGCGGCCTGGCCTTCGCCCGCGCCATCGGCGAGTACGGCTCGGTGGTGCTGATCGGCGGCAACATCCCGCGCAAGACCGAGGTGGCGTCGCAGTACATCCAGAAGCAGATCGAGATCGACCGGCAGGTCAACGCCGCCGCGGTCTCGGTGGTGCTGCTCGCCATCTCGTTCGCCTCGCTGCTGCTGCTCCGGCTGCTCGCCGAGCGCAGCTCCCGGCGGGAGGCGGCGAGCCGATGAAACTCTCCCTTCCGGCGCGGCTCTCGCTGCGCGTGATCGCGCTCGGCTACCTGTTCGTGCTGCTGGTGCTCCCGCTGCTGGTCATCCTGTGGCGCACCTTCGAGCGCGGCATCCTGGCCTTCTTCGAATCGATCACCACCCCGGCCGCCATCTCGGCGTTCCAGCTCTCGCTGATCATCCTGGTGATCGTGGTGCCGGTGAACGTGGTCTTCGGCATCGTCACCGCGCTGGCGCTGGTCCGCGGCAAGTTCCCGGGCCGCAGCCTGGTGCAGGGCATCGTCGACCTGCCGTTCGCGGTCTCGCCGGTGGTGGTCGGCGTCTCGCTGATCCTGCTCTGGGGCGTCGGCGGCTGGTTCGGCGGGCTGGCGGAGCTCGGCATCAACGTCATCTTCGCGCTGCCCGGCATGGTGCTCGCGACCATCTTCGTCACGCTGCCGTTCGTGGTGCGCGAGGTGGAGCCGGTGCTCCGCGAGATCGGCGACGAGCAGGAGCAGGCGGCGGCCACGCTCGGCGCCTCCGGCTGGCAGACCTTCTGGCGGGTCACGCTGCCCGCCATCCGCTGGGGGCTGACCTACGGCGTCGTCCTCACCGTTGCCCGCTCGCTCGGCGAGTTCGGCGCGGTGATCATGGTCTCCTCCGCGCTGCCCGGCAAGTCGCTCACCCTGACCCTGCTGGTGCACGGCCGCTACATCAACGACCACAACGTGTTCGGCGCCTACTCCGCCGCGACCGTGCTGATGGCGCTCGCCCTGATCACCCTGCTGCTCATGACCCTCCTCGACCGCAAGCGGAGCTCCCGATGACGATCACCGTGACCAACGCGAACAAGCACTACGGCACGTTCGCCGCGCTGGACGACGTCACGCTGGAGATCCCCGCCGGGGAGCTCACCGCGCTGCTCGGCCCCTCCGGCTCCGGCAAGTCGACGCTGCTGCGCGCGATCGCCGGGCTGGAGTCGCTGGACTCCGGCGTGGTGGTGATCGAGAACCGCGACGTCACCAGGGTGCCGCCGCAGAAGCGCGACATCGGCTTCGTCTTCCAGCACTACGCGGCCTTCAAGCACATGACCGTGCGGGACAACGTGGCCTTCGGGCTGGCCATCCGCAAGCGGCCCAAGCCGGAGATCACCAAGCGGGTGGACGAGCTGCTCGGCATCGTCGGGCTGGACGGTTTCCAGCACCGCTACCCGGCGCAGCTCTCCGGCGGGCAGCGGCAGCGCATGGCGCTGGCCCGCGCGCTCGCGGTCGACCCCAAGGTGCTGCTGCTGGACGAGCCGTTCGGCGCGCTGGACGCCAAGGTCCGCGCCGACCTGCGCAAGTGGCTGCGCAGGCTGCACGAGGAGGTGCACGTCACCACGGTCCTGGTCACGCACGACCAGGAGGAGGCGCTGGACGTCGCCGACCGGATCGCGGTCATGAACAAGGGCCGGATCGAGCAGGTCGGCAGCCCCGAGGACGTCTACGACCGGCCCGCCAACGAGTTCGTCATGTCCTTCCTCGGCGAGGTCGCCCGGCTCAACGGCCACCTGGTCCGGCCGCACGACATCCGGGTCGGCCGGGATCCGAGCATGGCGCTGGCCGAGCACGAGGGCACCGCGGAGTCCTCCGGCGTCACCCGCGCCACCGTCGAGCGGGTGGTCCGGCTCGGCTTCGAGGTCAGGGTCGAGTTGAAGAACGCCGCCACCGGCGATCTCTTCGCCGCCCAGGTCACCCGCGGCGACGCCGAGGCGCTGCGGCTCGCCGAGGGCGAGACCGTCTACGTCCGCGCCACCAGGATCCCGGAGGTCTAGAGCGCGATTTCTCGGTTCGGGGCGGGGTATGCCGTGACATACCCCGCCCCTTCTGCTGTGCGGCGGTTGACGTTACTGCTCGTAGGTGTAACTATGGGATACAGTTAAAGCCACCTACGAGAGGCAGTGACGACGATGTCGACAGCCGAGAAGCCCTTCGCGGATCCCGACCTCGCGCGGGCCCAGGAGTACGCCGCGAAGCTGCTGCTGTTGTCGGAGGGCTCGGTCAACAAGAACTTCGACCCGTTCGAGGACATCGACTGGGACAACCCGGACTTCGCCGCCGACGCGGGCGAGGAGCGCTGGATCCTGCCGCCGTCCGCCGACCCGCTCGGCAGGCACCCGTGGTACCTCGCGCTCCCGAAGGAGCGGCAGATCGAGATCGGCAAGTACCGCCAGGCGAATATCGCCAAGGTCGGGCTGCAGTTCGAGGCCATCCTGATCAGCGGCATGATGCAGCATGTCTTCGGGCTGCCGAACGGCTCGCCGGAGTTCCGCTACTGCTCCCACGAGATGATCGAGGAGCACAACCACACCCTGATGTTCCAGGAGATGGTGAACCGGATCGGCGTTGACGTGCCGGGCATGGGCCCGCTGGTGCGCCAGCTGCGGCACCTCGCGGTGCCGGTCGCGGTGAACTTCCCGAACCTGTTCTTCATGGCGGTGCTGGCGGGCGAGGAGCCGATCGACCACATCCAGAAGGACATCCTGCGCTCCACCGACAGCATCCACCCGATCATGCGCGGCGTGATGGCGATCCACATCGCCGAGGAGGCGCGGCACATCTCCTTCGCGCACGAGTTCCTGGAGCAGCACGTGCCGGAGCGCAATGCTCGGCAGCGCTTCGTGCTCTCGCTGGCCATGCCGCTGATCATGTGGATCCTGGGCCGGGCCATCGCGACCCCGCCGCGCACCTTCTTCGACGAGTTCGACGTGCCCGACTCGGTGCGCAAGGAGCTGTTCTACGGCTCCGACGAGGCCAAGCAGGTCTTCGCCGACTACTTCGGCGACGTGCGGATGCTGGCCGAGAAGATCGGCATGATGAACCCGGTCTCCCGGCGGCTGTGGAAGGCGCTCGGCATCGACGGCCACGTCACCCGCTTCCGCTCCGAGCCGCTGCGCCTGGTGAAGACCGCCTGACATGCCCTACGTCGTCACCCAGTCCTGCTGCAGCGACGCCTCCTGCGTCTACGCCTGCCCGGTGAACTGCATCCACCCCACGCCGGACCAGCCGGACTTCGCCACCGCGGAGATGCTCTACGTCGACCCGGCCGCCTGCGTCGACTGCGGCGCCTGCGCCTCGGCCTGCCCGGTGGACGCCATCACCTCGTCGAAGAAGCTGACGCCGGAGCAGCAGCCGTTCATCGAGATCAACGCGGACTTCTACCGCCAGGCCCGGCCGCGCCCGCTGCTGGCGCGGCCGGTGCCCGCCGCGCGGATCGAGACCGAGCGCAGCCCGCTGCGGGTGGCGATCGTCGGCTCCGGCCCCTCCGCCATGTACGCGGCGGACGAGCTGCTCACCCAGCCGGACGTGGCGGTGACGGTGCTGGACCGGCTGCCGGTGCCGTACGGCCTGGCCAGGCACGGCGTCGCGCCGGACCACGGCAGGACCAGGCAGGTCAGCGCGCTCTTCGACGTGATCTCGGCGCAGCCGGGGTTCGGCTCGTACCTGAACGTGGAGATCGGCGCCGACATCGCCCCGGACGAGCTCCGCGACCACTTCCACGCCGTGATCTACGCCGTCGGCGCCTCCACCGACCGCAAGCTGGGAATCCCGGGGGAGGGGCTGCCCGGCACCGTCTCCGCCACCGACTTCGTGGCCTGGTACAACGGCCACCCCGACCACGCGCACGCCGGGTTCGACCTGGACCAGAAGCGCGCGGTGATCGTCGGCAACGGCAACGTGGCGCTGGACGTCGCGCGGATCCTCACCGCCGACCCCGAGCTGCTCGCCGGCACCGACATCGCGCCCTACGCCCTGCGCGCGCTGCGCGAGAGCAAGGTCGAGGAGGTCGTGGTGCTCGGCAGGCGCGGCCCGGCCGAGTCCGCCTTCACCGTCCCGGAGTTCGTCGGGCTGCTCGGCGCCGACGTGGACATCGTGGTCGAGGGCGAGCTGCCGCCGATCACGCCGGAGCTGCCCTACAAGGTCGAGCAGAAGCTGCGGCTGCTGCACGAGGTCGCGCGGCGGCCGGTCGGCGCGCGGCGGCGGATCGTCTTCCGCTACCTCGCCGCGCCGACCGAGATCATCGGGACCGACCGGGTGACCGGGGTGGAGGTCGCGCGGACCGCGCTGGCGGCGGGCGCCGACGGCCGGGTGGCCGCGGTGCCCACCGGCGAGGTCGAGCGGATCGACGCCGGGCTGGTGCTGACCTCGGTCGGGTACCGGGGCGTCGCGGTGCCCGGGCTGCCCTTCGACGAGGTGCGCGGGGTGGTGCCGAACGAGGCGGGCCGGGTGCTCGCCGAGCCGGGCGGGGCACCGGTCACCGGCAGCTACGTCACCGGCTGGATCAAGCGCGGCCCGACCGGCTTCATCGGCACCAACAAGTCCTGCGCGCAGGAGACGGTGCGGCAGCTCGCGGCGGACTTCAATGCCGGGTTGCTCGGCACGCCGCCGCGCGGCGCCGACGAGTTCGACCGGCTGGTCCGGCTGCGGGCGCCGCGGGTGCGGCCGGGCGGCGCCGCGCTGCCCGCGACCAAGCGCTCCCGGTTCCGGAGCCTGCTCACGCAGAGCTGACCGAGCCGAATCCCGCAAACCGGGCCGGGCAGCCTGCGCGATTCGACCGCGATCTTCGGGCAATTCGCCTGGTTCTCGGGGTTGACATGTCGATTTGATGACGAAAAGCGCCGGATATCGGGGTGCTGGCGTAGCATCGGCAATGGGTCAGCTACTCCCCCCAAGAACTGGCCCGTATCGCGGTCCGAACCCCCCTGCGGGCCGCGCTTCGAGTAGGCGCCGCCGGACTTCCCCCCAGGTCCGGCGGCGCCGCTTTCGTTACTCGGCTATTTTCTCGTTACCGACCGGTCGGTGATCGGGTGTGCCGTTCCCGGCTCGGCTTCTCCGGCCGGCCTTCGGGGGTCGCTGATCGGTAGCCATTGCTGTACGACACGCGCGGCCGGTGAAGCGAGCCGACCGGTCCGAATCCGCTCTCCACTGCGGTTTTGTTCCCCGACGCCAACCGGTCGGCCTAAAAATGCGGTGCTTCATGCCAATTCGGCAGGGCTCCGGGCAGGCAGCAGCTAATCTGTAGTGGCTGTGCGGAAGACGACCGCGGCCACCCGGGCATCCGGCGTGCTGGACGTGGTCACGGTGCGTTGACGGGATGGCGATGACTACTGGCGTGGGTATCAGCATGGGCTCGGCAACCTCGGTGACGGCCTCGGCCACCACCGGGCAACCGCGGCCGTCGGTGCGGGTACGGCCCACGGCCATCGCCTTCGACAGCCGCGGTACCGCCGGGATCGGGGCGCCCGGCGTCGCGCGGGTCGGGGCGGACGCCGAGTGGGGCGGTCCGGCAGCGAATTTCGCCGACCTCACCGCGAAGGCCGAGCCCGTCGTCGTCGCCGGGCGGCTGTGGACCCCCGCCGCGCTGGTCGCCGCGGCCGTGCGCGACCTGCTGCACGCGGAGCAGGTCGGGGCCGGGGTCGCGCTCGCGCACCCCGCCGTCTACCGCGCGGACGATATCGACCGGCTGGCGCAGGCGCTCGACCTCGCCGGGGTCGGGCACGTGCTCCCGGTGCCGGAGCCGGTCGCCGCCACCGAGTGGCTGGAGCACGAGACCGGTCCGCTCGGAACGGGTTTCGTGCTCGTCTACGACCTCGGCGCGACCAGCCTCGATCTCGGTGTCGTCCGGGTCGGGCCGGACTGGCCGGACCATCCGATCGTCGGAACCCCCGTGCGCTCGCGCGATTTCGGCGGCGAGCCGCTCGGCGCGCTGATCGCCGAGCAGGCGTACCGGCGGCCCGGCTCGCCCGGCATTCGCGGGCTGGACACCGAAGGGCTGCGCGCGGAGCACATTCGGGCCAGCTTCCCTCTGGTTCTCGACTGCCTGGCGGGCAGCGGCCTCGACCCGGTCGAGCTCACCGGCATTCTGCTGGTCGGCGGTGCGGCCCGGCCGCCCGAGGTGGCCCGCACCCTCGGCGAACTCGGGTTGCCGGTGCTCCGCGGTGCCGACCCCGGGCACACCGTCGCGCTCGGCGCCGCGCACTTCGCGGTGCGCACCCTGGCGCCGCCGCTGCGGCGCGCCGAGCCCGTCGCGCCCATCGGCGTGTTCTCCAGCGCCGCACTGGTCTCCGCGCTGGCCATGTCCGCCGCGACGGTGTTCGGTGGTCCCGCTGCGCAATCCGGGCCGAGCTTCGATCGGTTCCTCCCGGGGCAGGGGGTGGCGCTGGTGCCGGGATACGGGTCCGCATCGGCGGGCGGCTGGGGGGCTGCCGCGCTCGGGAGCGCGGTCGTCCCGGGTGGTGGGGTGCCGGTCGCGGTCGGCGGGCCGGTTGTGCCCGGTAGTCCGGGCGCGGCGACGGTTCGGGTGTTCGGGCCGCCGCTCACCCCGGTCTCCCGAGGTGGGAGGGGTGGGGACGGTGTGCCGCGGTCTGCCTCCGAGCACTGCACCTACGCGAACCCGGCGCGCTTCACCAATCCGCTGCCGTTCCTGCAGCGCTTCGGCTTCGGGCTGGACGAGCGGCGGGGAATCGGGCCGGGGTGGGGGACCGTCGGTGTCGGCGCGGTGTCGCCGGGTGCGCCGCCCGCCGGGCCGGAAGGCGCCGCGGCGCCGGTGGCGGGCGAGACGAGCGCCGGCGCGGCGGGGACGTCGGGAGCGAGTCCGGCCGGTGCCGAGTCCGGTGCGCCCGCCCCCGGCGGAGGGGTCGCCAACAGCGGTGCTGTCGGCGCCTCCGGCGGTGGTCCGGGTGCCGAGGGTTCGGGCGGCGCCCCGAATGCCGGTGTCGGTCCGGGCGACCCCGGTCCGGGTAATGGCGGTCCGGGCGCTGCCGGCTCGGGGGGTGGCGGGTCAGGCGGCACCGGCACAGGCGGAACCGGTGCGGTTGGCAGCGGCGACGCGGGTGGCAGCGGCGGCGCAGGCGCCGGAAGCGGTGGCGACCCAGGCGGTGGCGACAGCTCCACCGGCTCCGATGGCGACGGCTCCACCGGCGACGGTGGGAACGGCTCCGGTGGCGGTGATGGCTCCGGCGGCGGGAACGGCTCCGGCGGTGGCAGCGGTGGGAACGGCTCCGGTGGCGGGAACGGTGGCAGCGGCTCCGGCGGTGGCGACCGTGGCAGCGGCTCCGGTGGTGGGGACGGCGGCAACGGTGGCAACGGCTCCGGCGGTGGCAATGGTGGCGGCGGCTCCGGCGGCGACGGCGGGAACAGCTCGGGGGGCGGCGGCAAGGCCGGTGGCTCGAACGCCCGTGACTCCGGGGACGACAGCTCGGGCGACCGAGGCGGCTCCGGCCGAAACGGCTCCGACCGGGGCGGCTCGGGCAACGCCGGGTCCGGCAAGGCCGGCAAGGGCGGCTCGGGCGGCGGCTCCGGTGCGGGCAACTCCGGCGGCTCCGGCAACTCCGGCGGCAAAGGCTCCGACCGGTAGCGACCGGTCGGGGGCCGCGGGCGACCAGCCCGCGGCCTGCCCGGCCACCCGCGGCGCTCGCTCGAGGTGGGTCCGGTCCCGAACCGGATCGCCGAGGGAAAACTTCGGGCGCGCCCGGGTGGCCGGGGCAGAATGGAGAAGTGCATGCTTTCGGGGGAGAACCGCGGCTGATCGCGCTGGATGTCGACGGCACCCTGCTGAAGTCCGGCTCGCCGGTCCGCCCTCGGGTGGTGGCGGCGGTGCGCGCCGCCGTCGCCGCGGGCGCGCACGTCGTCGTGACCACCGGCCGCTCCATGCTCTCGGTGGCGCCGGTCCTGGCCGAGCTCGGCCTGCTCGACGGCCACGCCCTCTGCTCCAACGGCGCCGTCCACCTCGACGTCGCCCGCGGCGAGGCGCTGGCGGTCGCCGATTTCGACCCGCTGCCCGCCATCACCGCGCTCCGGGCGGGCGCGCCGGAGATGGTGCTCGCGGTGGAGAAGGTCGGGGTCGGCATGTGGGTCACCGGCGACGGCCCCAGCGACTACCCGCTCGGGCACGTCCGGGTGGTCGACCACGGCCTGCTCGGCAGCGAGCACACGCCCCGGCTCAGCGGCTGGTGGCCGGGCGGCACCGACGAGCAGATGGCGGCGCTGCTGCGCGAGTTCGACGTGCCGGGCACCGCCTGGATCCACGGCGACTTCGGCCCCTGGCTCACCGTCTCCAGGCACGGCGTCTCCAAGGGCTGGGCGCTGGAGCAGCTGCGCCAGACCCTGGAGGTGCCGCCGGAGGCCACCCTCGCCATCGGCGACCACCTCAACGACCGGGAGATGCTGGCCTGGGCGGGTCACTCGGTCGCCATGGCCGACGCCCCCGCCGAGATCAGGGCACTGGCGGACGAGGTGACCGCGGGCGTGCTCGACGACGGCGTCGCCCTCGTCCTGGAGCGCTGGTTCCGCTGACCGCTACGCGGGCCCGGTCCTGGCCAGGATCTCCTCGTAGTGCGGGTTCAGCATGAGCCCGAGCACATTGCCGAACGGGTCGAGCACCGACGCGGTGACGAAGCCGGTGCCCTCGCCGCGCGGCGTGATCGGGTCGTAGAGCGTGGCGCCGAGTTCGAGCAGTCGGTTCAGCGTCGCCTGCAGATCCGTGACCGCCCAGTTGGCGATGGCGCCGCCCGGCGTGCCGCAGGCTCCGGCGGGGGCGTAGGCGCGGTTCACGATGCCGAACTCGGCCTGGTAGTCGCCGATCCGCCACTCGTAGTAGCCGCCCGCGACGGTGTAGTAGGGGGCGGTGCCCAGGAATTCGGTGTACCAGTCCCTGGCCGCCTCCAGGTCGTCGGCGTAGAAGGTGAGCGTCGCCAGTCCGCGCAGCATGTCGGTCTCCTCGGGTCGGGATTCGGTGTCGAGATCGATCCTCCGCCGTTAAGTACTCATCTTTTGCGCACTTTGTGCGGGAGGATGACGATCATGCGAGCGGACAGACTGGTCGCCGTGCTGCTGCTCATGCAGGGGCGCGGGCGGGTGACGGCGGCCGAGGTCGCCGCCGAGCTGGAGGTCTCGGTGGCGACCGCCCGGCGCGACCTGGAGGCGCTCGGTCGGGCCGGGGTCCCGGTGTACCCGCAGCCGGGGCGGGGCGGCGGCTGGCAGCTGGTCGGCGGCGCCCGCACCGACCTGACCGGCCTCACCGCGGGCGAGGCCAGGGCGCTGTTCCTGCTGGCCGGGCCCGCGGCGGGCGCGGTGCCTGAGGGGCGCTCGGCGCTGCGCAAACTGGTCCGCGCCCTGCCCCGGACCTTCCGCGGCGAGGCCGAGGCCGCCGCCGGGTCCGTCGTCCTCGACCCGGCGGGCTGGGGTGCGCACGCCACCGCGGCACCGCCGCTGGTCGCCGCGGTGCAGGACGCGGTGATCCGGCGCGACCGGCTCCGCCTGGAGTACCAGCGCAGGGGCGAGCGGAGCAGCCGCCTCGTCGACCCGTTGAGCCTGGTCAACAAGGACGGCATCTGGTACCTCATCGCGGGCACCGATCGCGGCCGCCGCACCTTCCGGCTGGACCGGGTCACCGCCGCCGAGCCCACCGGCGAGACCTTCGAGCGGCCCGCCGACTTCGACCCGGCGGCGGCCTGGCGCGAGGTGGTCGGCGCCATGGAGCGGCGCCGCGCCGCCGAGAGCGCGGTCGTCTTGATCGCCACGCACCTGCTCCCGGTGCTGGAGGACCAGCAGGGCAGGCACTGCACCGTCCTCGGCACCGCGGACGACGGCCGCACCCGGGTCCGGATCACCGCGCCGACCTCGCGGATGATCGCCCAGCAGCTCGCGGGCTGGGGCGCGGAACTCGAGGTCGTTGAGCCGGAGTCGGTCCGCGCCGAGCTCGCGAGGATCGGCGCCGAGCTGCTGGCCCGCTACCGCGGCACCGCCTCCAGCTCCTGAGCCAGCCGCTGCACCACCGCCGTGGCCAGCGCGGCCTGCCCGCTCATGGAGAAGTGGATGAGGTCGGCGCTCATCAGGTCGGGGCGCAGCCGGATCGGGTGCGGCCACAGCTCCAGCAGCACCGCGTCGTAGCGCGCCGCCACCGCGCGGATCACGTCGTTGAGCGCCGACATCCGCTCGCGCATGCCGCGCATCGCGCGCATCTGCTCGCGGTCCCAGACATCGGTCAGGGTGAAGGTCGAGATCCGCGTGCCGCGCGCCGCGAAGGCCGCGAAGAGCGTGTCCAGGGTGGCGTGCGTGGCCGCGAGATCCGGTTCCGGGGCGAAGAGGTCGTTCCCGCCGCACACGATGTGCACCAGGTCGGGCTCGAAGGCGAGGGCGGCGTCGAGCTGCCCGGTCAGCACCTCGGCGCTGGTGGCGCTGGTGCGGCCGGTGTTCAGGTAGGCCAGCTCCGGTCGCACCAGGCGCAGCGCGTCCGCCACCCGGTCGGCCCAGCCCGCGTCCCGGTAGCCGGGGACGGAGTCGCCGATGCCGCGCGCGATGGAATCGCCGACCACCGCGAACCGGTGCCACGGGGCATCCGCGAGCAGCGCGGCGGCGGTCTCGACGGTGAGCAGGGCGGGGTCGTCGGCTTCGGTGAAGGTCTGCATGGGGTCTCCCTCGGAAGAAAACAACACGAACGATCGTGCGTAAGATGACAGTACGACCGTTCGTGCTTCTGGACAAGGGGTGCCGCACAATGGGCTTCGTGACCTACGACCCGCCCGCCGAACCGGCGCCGCCCGCCGCCGACGGCAGGCGCGCCAAGGGCGACCGAGCCCGCGCCGCCATCGCGCACCGCGCGGCCGACATCGCCTCGGTGGAGGGGCTGACCGGGCTCAGCCTGGCCCGGGTCGCGGACGAACTCGGGCTCAGCAAGAGCGGCGTCGCCACCCTGTTCGGCACCAAGGAGGCGCTGCAGCAGGCCGCGGTGGCCGCCGCCCGCGCGATCTTCGTGGAGCACGTGGTGCGGCCCGCGCTGGCGCACCCGCGCGGCGCGGAACGGCTGCGCGCCCTGATCGACGGCTGGTTCGCCTTCGTCACCGCACCCGTGCTGCGCGGCGGTTGCTTCCGGGTAGCCACCCTGGCCGAGTTCGACAGCAGACCGGGCCCGGTGCGTGATGCCGTCGCCGCCGACCACCACGACTGGCTGAGCTTCCTCGCCCGCCAGATCGGCCACGCCCACCCGGACGCCGAACCCGAACTCCTCGCCTTCCAGCTGGACGCCCTGGTCGCCGCCGCCAATACCGCCAATCAGCTCGGTGACGCGGCGAGCGTCGCCGCCGCGCGGACCCTGGTGGACCGGCTCGTCGCCTGAGAGGGTTGGCGGATGACCGGTCTGTTGCTGGGCGGTGTCGTCATGCTCGTGCTTATCGCCGCGGCCGCCACCATCGGCCCGCGGCTCGGCATCGCGGCGCCGCTGCTCCTGGTCGGCGCCGGGCTGCTCGGCAGCGTCCTGCCCGCCGTGCCCGAGCTGGACATCGACCCGGAGCTGGTCCTGCAGGTGCTGCTGCCGCCGCTGCTCTACTCCTCGGCGGTCTCCATGCCCGCCATGAACTTCCGGCGCGACCTCAGGGCGATCAGTGGGCTCTCGGTGGTGCTCGTGGTGGCGGGCGCGGTGGTGCTCGGGCTGTTCTTCGCCGCGGTGATCCCCGGGCTGAGCGTGTGGTGGGGGATCGCGCTCGGCGCCGTGCTCAGCCCCACCGACGCCGTGGCGACCTCGATGGTCGAGCGCGGCCGGGTGCCGCCCCGGGTGGTGGCCATCCTGGACGGCGAATCGCTGCTCAACGACGCCACCGCGCTGGTGCTGCTGCGCACCGCCGTCGCGGCCACCGCCGCCGCGTTCTCCTTCGGGGCCGCGCTGGGCAGCTTCGTGCTCGCGGTCGCGGTGGCGACCGCGGTCGGCGCGGTCGTCGGCCGGGCGACCCTCGCGGTGCGCAGCCGGATCCCCGACGCCACCGTGAACACCGTGCTCTCCTTCACCGTCCCCTTCCTCGCCTCGGTGCCCGCGGAGCTGCTCGGCGGCTCCGGCCTGGTCGCGGCGGTGGTGGCCGGGCTGGTCACCGGGTACGGCGCGCCGCGCAGACTCTCCCCGCGCAACCGGCTCAACGACTCGATCAACTGGCGCACCGTCGAGGTGGTGCTGGAGGGGCTGGTCTTCCTGACCATGGGGCTGCAGCTCTCCGGCATCGTCGGCGAGGTGCACCGGGAGCACGCCGGGCTCGGCACCGCCGCGCTGATCGCGGTGGCCGCGCTGCTGCTCGGCCTGCTGGTGCGCGCCGCCTACGTCGGGGTGCTGCTCTTCGGGCTCGGCCGCCGGGCCCGGCGCAGCGTCGCGGTGCAGCCGCGCATGCTCGACTTCCAGCGCAGGCTCGCCGCGGGCGCCTTCGAGCCGCGACAGCTCGGCGCCCGCCGGGCCGAGCGGCTCGGCACCCGGGTGCGCCGCGCCCTCTCCGACATCGACTACCTGCGGGCCCAGCCGCTCGGCGTGCGGCAGGGGTTCGTCGTGGTCTGGGCCGGGATGCGCGGCGCGGTCACGGTGGCGGCGGCGCAGACCCTGCCCGCGGACGCCCCGCACCGCTCACTGCTGGTCTTCGTTGCCTTCGCGGTGGCGACGCTCTCGCTGCTGATCCAGGGCGGCACCATCGGGCCGATCGCGCGCCGGATCCTGCCGGAGACCGACCCGGCCGAGGCGGAGTTCGAGCGCCGCGAACTGCTCGAGCTGCTGCGCGCCACCGAACTCGGGGTCCCGCACGCCGGGCTCTCCCCGAAGCAGCACCGGCTCGCCGTGCTCGACGCCCAGCGCGCCGCCGTCCTCGACGCCCGCGACGACGGCATCTTCGACGCCGACGTCCTGCAGCACACCCTCGTCACCATCGACGCCGAACAGCTCGCGCTCGACCTGCGCGGCGGGCCGGACTGAACCCCGCGGGGCCGCTCGGACAACGACCGCGCTGCCCCGAGGACCCGAACGCAGAGGCTGTGCCGTTCGGCGACGCCCGGTCGACCGCGCTGCTTCGAGGACTCAGGCGGAGAGGGTGTGCCGCTCGGCGACGGCGGCGTCGTAGCGGTCCCAGATCAGCTCGGTGAGCGCCGGGTGCGCACCCAGCGCAGCGGCGTGCGCGAGTTCCGGTGCCGCGTCGGCGATCCGGTCGGTGAGCAGCCCGGGGGCCAGGAAGTACGGGGCGACGACGATCCGCCGCGCACCGCGGGCGCGCAGCCGCTCGCGCGCCACCTGGACGCCGGGATCGGTGGTGGCGAAGCAGACCTCGGTGCGCAGGCCGGTGCGCGCGGCGAACTCGTCCGCGACCAGGCGGGTGCGCGCATTGGCCGCCGCCGAGGAGGCGCCGACCGCCGCGAGGATCACGCCGAGCTCGTCGCCGTGTTCGGAAAGACCTGCGTCGAGCGCCTCCCGGACGCGGTCCGCGAGTACGTCGAGCAACCGGACATCAGGGCCGAGGACACCGGCCTGGTCGATGCGCAGCAGCGGGTGCCGCGACCTGGCGGTGGCGAGCAGCCCCGGCAGGTCCACCCTGGCGTGGAAAGCGCTGCCGAGCAGCAGCGGGACCACCACGGCGTGCCGGTGGCCCGCCCCAGCGACGGCGTCGAGCACCCGGTCCACCGACGGCGCGTTCAGATCGAGGAACGCGGTCCGCACCGGTTGCCAGGGCCGCGCGGCCGCGACCGCCGCCAGCACCGCGCTCACCGTCGCCGCCGACCGCGGATCCCGGCTCCCGTGCCCGACCCCGACCAGCACCGGGCCGGCGGACTGAGCCGCGGCCTCGATCCCGGCCCGACCCCGAGCCGCAGCCGGGTCCCGCGGCACCCGATCACGCGCCGCAGTCCGGTCCCGCGGAGCCGCGTCGGCCCCGACCCGACCACGCGCCGTGGCGCGGGCCCGGCTGCGCCGGAAGTCCACCCTCAGACCCCGGCACCGACCTCGACCGCGGTGAGCACGTCGCCGACCAGCCCGGCCGCGAGCGTGTTCCCGTTGGCCGGGTCGATGAGCAGGAAGCTGCCGGTGTGCCGGTTCACCCGGTAGTCGTCGGCCGCGATCGGCTCCGCGACCCGCACCGAGATCCGCCCGATATCGTTGAGCGCCAGCGTCTCCGGCGCCGGATCGGCCGCCAGCCGCTGCTCGTCGAAGCGCTCGACCAGCGCCCCGACGATCGCCTGCGTGGTCCTGGTGCCGTGCTTGAGCAGCAGCCGCGCCCCGGCCCGCAGCGGCTTGTCACCGAGCCAGCAGACGGTCGCCTCGAAGTCGTCGATCGGCTCCGGCGCGTCCGCGGCCGTGGCGATGATGTCGCCGCGCGAGATGTCGACGTCGTCGCTGAGAATCAGCGTGACGCTGCGCCCGGTCTGCGCCACCGCCAGCTCGCCCGCGGGGGTGTCGATCCGCTCGACCGTGGTCCGCACCCCGGAGGGCAGCACCACGATCTCGTCGCCCGGCGAGACCGACCCCGCGGCGATCTGCCCGGCGTACCCGCGGTAGTCCGGGTACTCGGCGGTGCGCGGCCGGATCACGTACTGCACCGGGAAGCGCAGCCCGAGCGAGTGCGTGCCGGTGCTGTCCGCGTCCACCGGCACCGACTCCAGGTGCTCGATCAGCGAGGGGCCGTCGTAGTACGGGGTGTTCGCCGAGCGGGTGGCGATATTGTCGCCGTGCAGCGCGGAGACCGGGATCTCCAGCACGTCCTCCGACGCCCAGCCGAGGGCGCCGGTGAACTCGGTGAACTCGGCCGAGATCCGCTCGAACACCGCGGCGGCATCCTCGACCAGGTCGATCTTGTTCACCGCGAGCACCAGCTTCGGCACGCCGAGCAGCGCCAGCACCGCCGCGTGCCTGCGGGTCTGCTCGATGACGCCCTTGCGCGCGTCGACCAGCAGGATCACCAGCTGCGCGGTCGAGGCGCCGGAGACCGTGTTCCGGGTGTACTGCACGTGCCCCGGGGTGTCGGCGAGCACGAAGGAGCGCTTCGGCGTGGCGAAGTAGCGGTACGCCACGTCGATGGTGATGCCCTGCTCGCGCTCCGCGCGCAACCCGTCGACCAGCAGCGACAGGTCCGGCGTCGCCAGCCCGCGGTCCACCGAGGCCCGGGTGACGGCATCGATCTGGTCGGCGAGCACCGACTTCGTGTCGTACAGCAGCCGCCCCACCAGCGTGGACTTGCCGTCGTCGACCGAGCCCGCGGTCGCCAGCCGGAGCAGCTGCGCGGGCGGCTCGATCGGCACCGTGTCGGCCATCAGAAGTATCCCTCTCGCTTGCGGTCTTCCATCGCGGCCTCGGAGACCCGGTCGTCGCCGCGGGTGGCGCCGCGCTCGGTCAACCGGGAGGCGGCGACCTCGGCCAGGATGGCCTCGTTGGTCGCGGCCTCGGAGAGCACCGCGCCGGTGGAGGAGCCGTCGCCGACGGTGCGGTACCGCACCGCCCTGGTCTCCAGCACCTCGCCGTCGCGCGGGCCGCCCCACACGCCCGGCGTCATCCACATGCCGTCGCGCTGGAACACCGGGCGCTGGTGCGTGTAGTAGATGCTCGCGAGATCGACATCCTCGCGCGCGATGTATCGCCAGATGTCGAGCTCGGTCCAGTTGCTCAGCGGGAACACCCGGACGTGCTCGCCCGCCGCGTGCCTGCCGTTGTACAGATTCCACAGCTCGGGGCGCTGCCGCTTCGGGTCCCACTGGCCGAAGGCGTTGCGCAGCGAGAAGATCCGCTCCTTGGCGCGCGAGCGCTCCTCGTCGCGGCGGCCGCCGCCGAATACCGCGTCGAAGCGGTTCTCGGTGATGGCGTCGAGCAGCGGGACGGTCTGCAGCGGGTTGCGGATGCCGTCCGGGCGCTCGGTGAGCCTGCCGTCGGCCAGGTACTCCTCGACGCTCGCCACGTGCAGCCGCAGCCCGTGCCGCTCCACGATGCGGTCCCGGAATTCCAGCACCTCGGGCAGGTTGTGCCCGGTGTCGACGTGCAGCAGCGCGAACGGCAGCGGCGCGGGCCAGAAGGCCTTGAGCGCCAGGTGCAGCAGCACCGTGGAGTCCTTGCCGCCGGAGAAGAGGATCACCGGCCGCTCGAACTCGCCCGCGACCTCGCGGAAGATGTGGATGGCCTCGGACTCCAGCGCGTCGAGGGTGTCGAAATCGCTGAGCCCGAGGGAACGCTCGGTGCGAATGGTGTCGGTCATGAGGCGTGCAACCCGCATTCGGTCTTGGCGGAGCCGGCCCAGCGGCCGCTTCGCGGATCGGAACCCGGCTCCGGCTTCCGTGTGCACGGAGCGCAGCCGATGGACGGATATCCCTCCTCCACCAGGGGATTGACGAGGATGCCGTGCGCCTCGATATAGGCCTGCATCTCGTCGTCGGACCAGGGCGCGATCGGGTTGATCTTCACCAGCCCGAAGCCCTCGTCGTAGGAGACCAGCGGGGCGTTGGCGCGGGTCGGCGCCTCCACCCGGCGGATGCCGGTGACCCAGGCGTTGTAGCCGCTCAGCGAGCGCTGCAGCGGCACCACCTTGCGCAGCCTGCAGCACTCGGCGGCGTCCCGGGCGAAGAGGTCGCGGCCGAGCAGCCGATCCTGCTCGGCGACGCTCTGCTCCGGGCGCACGTTCACCACGTTCACCCCGTACACGGCCTCGACCGCGTCCCTGGTGCCGATGGTCTCGGCGAAGTGGTAGCCGGTGTCCAGGAAGAGCACGTCCACCCCGGACCTGACCTGCGCGGCCAGGTGCACCAGCACGCCGTCCTGCATGTTCGAGGCGACGATGTAGCCGGTACCGAAGGTCTCGTCGGTCCAGCGCAGCAGGTCGGTCGCCGAGGCGCCGACGAGGTCGGCGGCGCCGCGCTCGGCGATCGACCGCAGCTCCTCCTCGGAGAGCTTGCCTGTCACTCCCGTTGTCATCGCTGATCTCCCATCGACCGTGCGGCCTTCCCCGTCATCGGAGGTCGGCCTCGTCGGCGCGGACGGCCCACTGCGCGAACCGTTCGCCTTCCGTGCGGTGTTTGACGAAATTGCGCACCACCCGCTCGACGTAGTCGCCGAGCTCGCCGGTGGTCACCTTGTGCTGCCGCAGCTTGCGGCCGAAGGCGCTGTCCAGCCCGAGGCTGCCGCCCAGGTGCACCTGGAAGCCCTCGACCTGGTTGCCCTCGCCGTCGTCGACCAGCTGGCCCTTGAAGCCGATGTCGGCGATCTGCGAGCGGGCGCACGAGTTCGGGCAGCCGTTGATGTTGATCGTGATCGGCACGTCCAGCCCGGCATTGAGGTCGGCGAGCCGCTGCTCCAGCTCCGGCACCAGCGCCTGCGAGCGCTTGCGGGTCTCGGCGAAGGAGAGCTTGCAGAACTCGATCCCGCTGCACGCCATCAGGTTGCGCCGCCAGATCGACGGCCGCGCCTGCAGCCCGAGCGGCTCCAGCTCCGCGATCAGCGCCTCGACCTGCTCGTCCGGCACATCGAGCACGATGAGCTTCTGGTACGGAGTGAACCGGATCCGGTCCGAGCCCGCCCGTTCGGCGGCCGCGGCGACCTTCGTCAGGATGGTGCCGGAGACCCGGCCCGCGATGGGGGAGAAGCCGACGGCGTTGCGGCCGTTGCGCAGCTTCTGCACGCCGACGTGGTCGATCGGCCTGGTCGGCTGCACCGGGGCCGGGCCGTCGACGAGCTTGCGCTTCAGGTACTCGTCCTCCAGCACCTGGCGGAACTTCTCGATGCCCCAGTCCTTGATCAGGAACTTGAGCCTGGCCTTGGTGCGCAGCCGCCGGTAGCCGTAGTCCCGGAAGATCGAGACCACGCCCTCCCAGACGTCGGGCACCTCGGCCAGCGGCACCCACACGCCGACCCGCTGCGCCAGCATCGGGTTGGTGGAGAGCCCGCCGCCGACCCAGAGGTCGAGGCCGGGGCCGTGCTCGGGGTGGTTCACCCCGATGAAGGCGACGTCGTTGATCTCGTGCACCACGTCCTGCTGGCCGGAGATCGCGGTCTTGAACTTGCGCGGCAGGTTGGAGTACTCCGGCTTGCCGATGTAGCGGCGCACGATCTCGTCGATCGCCGGGGTGGGGTCGATGATCTCGTCCAACGACTCACCGGCCAGCGGCGAGCCGAGCACGACGCGCGGGCAGTCGCCGCAGGCCTCGGTGGTCTTGAGCCCGACCGCCTCGATCCGCTTCCAGATCTCCGGGACGTTCTCCACCTCGATCCAGTGGTACTGGACGTTCTCCCGGTCCGAGAGGTCGGCGGTGTCCCGGCCGAACTCGGTGGAGATCTCGCCGAGGGTGCGCAGCTGCGCGACGTTCAGCGCGCCGCCGTCGCAGCGGATGCGCATCATGAAGTACTTGGCTTCGAGGATGTCGATGTTCTCGTCGCCGGTCCAGGTGCCGTCGTACCCCTGCTCGCGCTGGGTGTACAGGCCCCACCAGCGGAAACGGCCGCGCAGGTCGCCCTTGTCGATGCCGTCGAAGCCGGTCTTGCTGTAGATGTTCTCGATCCGCGCCCGCACGTTCAGCGGGTTGTCGTCCTTCTTGGACTGCTCGTTCGGGTTGAGCGGCTCGCGGTAGCCGAGCGCCCACTGGCCCTCGGCCCGGCGGCGGGTCGGCTTGCCGGTGCGGGCGCGGGGCGCGGCATCGGCGGCGGCCGCGCGCGGGCGGTCCGGGCGGACCCGGCGCTCGGAGGCGGGGCGCTCCGGCCGTTGGCGGGCGGGCGCCGCCGCCTCGGTCGCGGCGGAGGAGTTCTCGCCGGGGCCGGCGTCGGTGCTCGACGTCATGAATCGCTCCTGCTGGATCTGAGTGGTACGTCCGTGCTGAAGGCGCGAGAAACGTCACTCGCGCAGGGCGGCGCTCCGCGTCGATCGGACGGAACCGAAAGGGTGGATTCGACGTTTCACCGGGGCTGTCGGGAGGTGCGCCGCAGGGGGGCTAGGATTGACACTCCGGCAGACAGCATGCACTGCAGACGCGCTTGAAGTCGACGTGGCGCCGTGCCACCAGTCGAACTCCACTTCCGCGCATGCGACCCATTGTGCCACGTCAGAGCGGTCGCTCCGACCGAGTGGGGGTATTTTCCGGAAAAAGGCGGGGAATCCCCAGGAGCGACCGGAGCAACTGTGACGCCAGTCATACGGCGACACGCGGGTCGAGCCCGCGCGGGCGCACTTGCCAGACTGGAGCCGTGAGCACTCCGGTCCGCAGCCCCGACGCCGCCCCCGTCCTCGGCGACTTCGGGGGTGGGCCCTTCGGCATCTACGTGCACGTTCCGTTCTGCGCGACCCGCTGCGGGTACTGCGACTTCAATACCTACACCGCGGGGGAGCTCGGCACCGCCGCCTCGCCCGCCTCTTGGCTGGAGGCGCTGCGCGGCGAGCTGGCCGCCGCCGCGGCGGCCTTCGACGCCCTGCCCTCGCCGACCCCCGAGGTGGCGACGATCTTCGTCGGCGGCGGCACCCCGTCGCTGCTCGGCGGCGACGGCCTGGCCGAGGTGCTCGGCGCCGTCCGGGCGAACTTCGCCCTGGCGCCGGGGGCGGAGGTCACCACCGAATCCAACCCCGAGTCCACCGGCCCCGCCTTCTTCGAGCGGCTGCGCGCCGCCGGCTTCACCCGGATCTCGCTCGGCATGCAGTCCGCCGCCGCGCACGTGCTCGCCGTGCTCGACCGCACCCACACTCCCGGCCGCGCCGTCGCCGCCGCCCTCGAGGCGCGCGCCGCCGGTTTCGCGCACGTCAACCTGGACCTGATCTACGGCACCCCCGGCGAGACCGACGCCGACCTGGACGCCAGCCTGGACGCGGTGCTCGCCGCGGGCGTCGACCACGTCTCCGCCTACTCGCTGATCGTGGAGGACGGCACCGCGCTGGCCCGCCGGGTCCGCCGGGGCGAGCTGCCCGCCCCCGACGAGGACGTGCTCGCCGCCCGCTACGAACGCATCGACGCCAGGCTGCGCGGCGCCGGGCTGGAGTGGTACGAGGTCTCCAACTGGGCCGCGGGCGACGCCGCCCGCTGCAGGCACAACCTCGGCTACTGGGACGGCGGCGACTGGCTCGGCGCCGGGCCCGGCGCGCACAGCCACCTCGGCGGGGTCCGCTGGTGGAACGTCAAGCACCCGGCCCGCTACGCCGAGCGGGTCGCCGCAGGCGGGCTGCCCGCGGCGGGCTGGGAGGCGCTGAGCGCCGAGGAGCGGCACACCGAGCGGGTCATGCTCGCCGTGCGGCTGCGCACCGGGCTGCCGCTCGCCGATCTCGACGCGCACGGTCGGGCCGCGGTGCCCGGGGTGGTGGCGGGCGGGTTGGCCGAGGTGCGCGGGGAGCGGTTGGTGCTCACCGATCGCGGCCGGCTGCTGGCGGACGGTGTCGTCCGGGACCTGCTGGTCTGACGGCCGATCCGGGCCGCTCGAGTCGCCGAGGGGTGCGACTCGTGTCTGCCGACGGTAGGGCGCGGCTCGCCGGCTGGGGGGCGACTCGTCGTTGGCGGTGGGACGCTTCCCGACTCGGTGCTGCTCGTCACTGTCGACCCGTGCGACTCGTTGCCGCTGGGCAATATGGCCGCCGAAGGGGGCGATTCGTCCCTGCTGTGGGCGCTACTCCTCGCGGAGCCGTTGGTCGGCTCGCTCGATCCACCCGGCGAAGGTGGCGAGCAGGTCGGCCTCGGTGGTGGGCCGCACGCTCACGTGCGTCCCGCGCCGCTCGGTGTACCGCCCGTCTCCGGTGATGTCGTGCCACTGCACGGCGGCGAGCGGCGGGTCGAGCCGATTGATCGGCCCGATCAGCAGCACCGCACTGCCGCCCCCGTCGGCGGGCCTGCCGAGCAGCCGTCGGTAGCGGTCTCGCGGCGTGTTGTGCCCGTTGTCCTCCAGGTAGCTGTCCCTGGTCTGACGGAGATCGTCGGCATGGAAGGTCTCGCCCCCCGCCGCGCCCGCCGGGCACCCCGGAATCGCCGCCGCCAGCCGCGCGGGCAGATCCTCCGCCCTGCTCATCCGCAACCGAATCGGCCCGTGCTCGGCATCGGTCCCGTACTGCACCGCGGTGACCGCGCGAAAAGCCGTGCGCGCCCCGACGATCCGGTACTGCCGCACATCCTCGGGCCCGGTGCTCTGCCGATGCCTGCAACTGCCACCGAGGATCTCGACCCGGATCACCGCATCGGCCAGCGTCCCGAGCGCCGCGTCGATCTCGTCCCGCTCGTCGGTTCCGTACCGGGCGAACACCGCGCGCCGATGCGCCGCGAACTCGTCCCGCAGCCGGAACCGACTGGTGTACCGCAGCGGGCTCGGCAACCGGTCACGGCCGTCGCTGTACCAGAGAGCCGCGAAATCATCCGTGGCCCAGCTCCATTCGGTCATGCCGCGAAGCGGATCACCGCGGCCGCTCCGCCGGGTCGCCGCCGATCACGCCGCCCGCGACGGTGCGCGGAATCTCCCCGAGCAACTCCTCGGTGTTCTCCTGGTTGACCAGGTAGTCGGGCCGCTGGTGCTCGGAATCCTCGTCCCCCTGCCCGCGCCCCGCACCCGCACCCGCACCGAACATACCCGGATAGCCGGTGACCGAGCGCGATCCCTGCGCCTGCGCCGCGGCAGCCGCCGCTGCGGGCGCCACCGCATTGCCCGGGCCACCGGGGATACTGCGCTCCGGCCCCGGCTGGTTCGTGGTGCTCGGTGAGCCCGGCGAATTCACCGACGACGGCGTCCCACCCGGGGTGTACCCCGGTGCCCCGCTCGGCGCGGTGCTGCTCGGCACCGTGCTCGCGGGGACCGTACGGGTCGGATCGGTTGTCGACCGCGGCACCGAGTCATTCGGGGTGGACTGCTGATTCGTCGAACTCGGCACCGTCCCGGCGGGCGTGGTCTCGGTGTCGCCCGGCTGCTCGGTACCGGCCGCCTCGTCCTCGGCAGGCGCCCCCGCACCGGCCTCCTCGGACTGCGCGCCGTCCTCAGTACCACTCGGCGTCCCCGGCGCCCCGTCACCCGCAGGACCGGTGGAGCCGGGCACGCCGCTGGTGGCGTCGACCGGGAGGTACCCGCCGGGCGGCGGCGCCGCGATATCCGGCGACACGGTCGGGCTGATCGGCGTCGGCAGCACCGGGATCAACCCATCCACCTGCCCGAACGGCTCCACATAGCGCTGCCGCATCTCGGTCCGCGCGACCTGCGCCGCCTCCGACTGTTCGCGCTGCAGATCCCACCGGTTCGGCGGCCACGCCCACGACGTCCAGGTCACCTCCACCGGATCCGGGATCGCGTTCTTGGTGTCCACGATCGCGGCCGCCGCATCCCGCACCCTGGTGTACATCTCCGCGAGCGCCGGGCTCAACCGCTGCGCATCCGCCGCATACTGCGCGATCGCGTCCTTCGCCTTGTCGGCCGCCGGGCCGGACCACGACTGCGAGATGGAGTTCTGGATGGAGCGGGCGAAGGTAGCCAGCCCCTGCTCCCACAGTTGGTGCACCTCCCAGTACTTCTGTGCCTGCTCCACCGCCTCGGTCGTGTCGAGGGGATCGAACGCCGCCTTGATATCCGGATGCTCCCAACTATCCGTCTGCTCCCCACCGCCCGGGATGGTGGTCTGCTCATAGGCTGTCATCGGGCGCTCCCGTCAGGGAGGATGTAGGGGCCGAACGGCACGCCGACGGCAGGCCGCTCGGGAAGAGTCTGGCTCAGACGATCGAATTCGGCTGCGAAGGTGGAATCGGTGTCACTCATTCGTTGTCGCGCCATGCGATGAACTTGCTGAATGTCTTCGACGATCTGCAGGTGCTGCTCCATCACGGCGTGCACACTGTTGTCTCCCGATGAGCCCTTGGCTTTGGTTCTGAAGCGTTTTACCACGGCTCCCGCCGACACCATGTCGGGATTCTTGTCGCCTATTCGCCAGTCTTCGACGTCGGCGACAGACACCATGATGTTCATGATGTTCTGGATGACGAGCTTGAAGGCCTCGCAGTCGCGATCGATATAGACGAAATCTTCGGGGCTCATCGCTAGGACGGCCGAGCCGCCGTCGACGTCATCGAGGAGCCCTTGCAACGGTCGGGATGTCTGCGGTTCGTTCACGATCTCTTCCTCACCTCCTGCTCAGATATCGGCCGGAAGCACGCCGACCACCTTCTCGGTGAGAGTGGTCGCTAAGGCGCAGGAATCGAGGCTTCCGGTCTTCTTGCGCGAGCTCGGATTCGTCAGCAGTATCTCCAGACTGCCGCCGGAAATCTGAACATTGACGTTGCATTGCTCCGACGGTCGCTCTGTGTCTTTCCGAGTAGATATCGCAGAGCGTCCGGCCAGTGTGAAATCGCGCGAATCGGGAAATTTCCTAGCTCGCACCATGTCGACCGTCACGTTGGTTGTCGCGATGGTTGCCGAGTAGCCGTCCACTTGGGACCACACGCATCCGCGCCACTGCAGTCCATCGGCTCCGTTGTTGTCGTTCTTGGTCTTTGCTCGCAGTCCCTCGGAGTCCAACACGCCCTGTGGGATATCCGCGCACGGGTCGAAAGCTGTGGGTGCGCTCGGCAGAGTGGTGGTCGTCGGTGACGCTTCCGAACCCCCGGACGAGTCACATCCCGCGATAGCGAGAACGGTGAGGGCGGCCAGAGCCGCGGTGCCGAATCGCACGAGTCCCCCTCGAAGCCGACGTCCCCCTGGTCTGATCCGTGACGCTACCGGCGCACCCGGACCCCGGGCAAGGCGCCTGTGGACAACTCCCGTCGACCCGGGCGATTCATCCACAGGCGCGGTCCGGAACGGGGGATATCGGGCGGCGGGCACCTAGACTGGGACAGGCAAGCGAGGAGGTGGGCCGTGTCGAGTACCGAGGATCGCCGTTTCGAGGTGCTGCGGGCGATCGTTGCCGACTACGTCGCGACCAAGGAGCCGATCGGGTCGAAGACGCTGGTCGAGCGGCACAACCTGGGCGTTTCCAGCGCGACGGTGCGCAATGACATGGCGGTGCTGGAGGCGGAGGGCTACATCGCGCAGCCGCACACCAGCTCCGGTCGGATTCCGACGGACAAAGGGTATCGGCAGTTCGTGGATCGGATCGCCGAGGTGAAGCCGCTGTCCGCGGCGGAGCGGCGGGCGATTCTGGAGTTCCTGGAGTCCGGGGTCGACCTGGATGACGTGCTGCGCCGCGGGGTCCGGTTGCTGGCGCAGCTGACCAGGCAGGTCGCGGTGGTGCAGTACCCGACGGTGTCCGCGTCGACGGTGCGGCACATCGAGGTGGTGGCGCTGAATCCGGCGCGGCTGCTGCTGGTGGTGATCACCGACACCGGCCGGGTCGATCAGCGGATCGTCGAGCTGGGCGCGCTGGTGGACGACGAGGACCTGGCGGCGCTGCGCGCGCTGCTGGGCGGGGCGATGGACGGCAAGCGGCTGGCCACGGCCTCGGCGGCGGTCGCGGCGCTGCCGGAGAACGCACCGGGGAAGCTGCGCGAAGTGCTGATCCGGGTGTCGACGGTGCTGGTGGAGACGCTGGTGGAGCACCCGGAGGAGCGGTTGGTGCTCGGCGGAACGGCGAATCTGACGCGCAATGCGGGCGACTTCGGGTTGCCCGGCTCGCTGCGCACGGTGCTGGAGGCGCTGGAGGAGCAGGTGGTGGTGCTCAAGCTGCTCGCGGCGGCGCAGCAGCCGGGCACGGTCACGGTCCGGATCGGCGAGGAGACGCAGGTCGAGGAGATGCGCGGGACCTCGGTGGTCACCACGGGGTACGGTGCGGCGGGCGCGGTTCTCGGCGGCATGGGGGTGCTGGGGCCGACGCGCATGGATTATCCGGGCACCATCGCCTCGGTGGCGGCGGTGGCCCGCTATATCGGCGAGGTACTGGCCGGACGCTGAGGTCCGGTCCGGCCTTCGGGGGGACTCCGCTGCCGGGCCGTAGGCTCGAACGGATAAAGTTGAGTGCATCCGACTAAGGCCGGTATCGGGGCCCGGCCCGGCGGCGTGTGCCGCGCGGACCGGCCGGGTATCGGGAAACGGCGACCAAGGACTAGAGAAGCGAAGTGGCACGGGACTACTACGGACTGCTCGGCGTCGCGAAGAACGCGACCGATCAGGAGATCAAGCGCGCCTATCGCAAGCTGGCGCGGGAGCTCCACCCGGACGTCAACCCCGACGAGGCGGCGCAGGCGCGGTTCCGGGATGTGTCGACCGCCTACGAGGTGCTGGCCGACCCGGAGAAGCGGCGCATCGTCGACATGGGCGGCGACCCGCTGGAGAACGGTGGCGGCGCGGGTGGCTTCTCCGGTGCGGGCTTCGGCGGCCTCGGCGACGTCTTCGAGGCCTTCTTCGGCGGGATGAACGCCTCCGGCGGCCAGCGCAAGCCGCGCGGCCGGGTGCAGCCCGGCGCCGACTCGCTGCTGCGCACCCGGCTCAGCCTGGCCGAGTGCGCGGTCGGGGTGACCAAGCACCTGACCGTCGACACCGCGATCCTCTGCGATCTCTGCCACGGCGCGGGCACCAACGGCGACTCCAAGCCGGTGCGCTGCGAGACCTGCGGCGGCGCGGGCGAGGTGCAGTCGGTGCAGCGCTCGTTCCTCGGCCAGGTGCTCACCTCGCGGCCCTGCCCGACCTGCCGCGGCGCGGGCGAGACCATCCCCGATCCGTGCGGCAAGTGCGGCGGCGACGGGCGGGTGCGGGCGCGGCGCGAGATCGCGGCGCCGATCCCGGCCGGTGTGGCGAACGGCATGCGGGTGCGGCTGGCCGCGCAGGGCGAGGTCGGCCCCGGCGGGGGGCACGCGGGCGACCTCTACGTCGAGGTGGTGGAGCAGCCGCACGACGTCTTCGTCCGCGACGGCGACGACCTGCACTGCACCATCCGGGTGCCGATGGTGGACGCCGCGCTCGGCACCACCGTGGTGATCGACACCATCCTGGACGGGCCGACGGAGCTGACCATCCCGCCGGGCACCCAGCCCGGCGAGGTCTCGGTGCTGCGCGGGCACGGCATGCCCAAGCTGCGCTCCGGTGCCCGCGGTGACCTGCTCGCGCACCTGGAGATCGTGGTGCCGTCGAAGCTGGACAGCAAGCAGAACGACCTGCTGCGCAAGTACAAGGGGCTGCGTGAGCGGGATCGGGCCGAGGTGGTCTCGGCGCAGTCCGAGCACAACAGCGGGCTCTTCGCCCGGCTGCGGGCGTCGTTCAGCGGTCGCTGAGCGTGGCCGCGACGGTCTTCTACCTGGACGAGATTCCGCAGCCCGGCGCGGTCGCGGTGCTCGACGGGCCGGAGGGCAGGCACGCCGCCACGGTGCGGCGGATCCGGGTCGGGGAGCCGATTACGCTCTCCGACGGGCGCGGGGTGGTCGCGGAGTCCGAGGTGGTCGCGGCGCAGAAGGATCGGCTGGAGCTCGCGGTGCTGGATCGGCGGGTCGCCGAGTCGGCGGCACCGCCGGTGACGGTGGTGCAGGCGCTGCCCAAGTCGGATCGGTCCGAGCTCGCGGTCGAGCTCATGACCGAGGCCGGGGCGGACGTGATCGTACCGTGGCAGGCGGCGCGCTGCGTCGCGAACTGGGAGGGCAAGGCGGCCAAGGGGGTCGAGAAGTGGCGGGCGGCGGCGCGGTCCGCGGCTCGGCAGTCGCGGCGGGCCTACATTCCCGAGGTGACCGCGGTGCACCGGACCCGGGAGGTGGCGGAGCTGGTGCGCGCCACCGTCGCGGACGGGGGAGTGGTGGCGGCGCTGCACGAATCCGGGGCGGAGCGGTTCACCGCGCTGCCGTTCGCCGAAGCCGCGCGGGTGGTGCTGATCGTCGGCCCCGAGGGCGGGCTGGACGAGGCCGAACTCGCCGCGTTCACGGCGGCGGGGGCCACGGCCGCGCTGCTCGGCCCCACCGTGCTGCGTACCTCCACCGCCGCCGCCGTCGCTCTCGGCGCGCTCGGCGCCCTGACGTCGCGCTGGTAGTACCGCTGAAAGGCCGCGCACCGATCGCGTCGAACCCGCGCGAGTAGCGCGGCCCGCAGCGGTAGTACTCGACGAGTCGTACGAGATGCCGCACAACGATCACGCCGTGCCGCGGGCACACGTGGCCCGACGACCCACGCGCTGATCGACGTAGCCCGCAGGCACAGTGCGCTGAACAGTTCAGGACTCCCGAGCGCTACCCGCTCCCGACCAACTCGACCGCCACCCCCGGGACCCTCCGCTCCCCGCGCACCACGACGACCACCGCACCCCCGGCCAGCACCAGCAGCACCCCGACCCCACCGACCAGCCCCGCCCACCCGAACTCCGCGAACGCCAACCCGGACAGCCCGCCGAGCACCGCACTCCCCAGGTAGTAGCAGAACAGGTACAGCGACGAGGCCGCCGCTCGATTCCCGCCCGCCGCCGCCACCCCGACCCACGCGCTCGCGACCGCGTGCGCACCGAAGAAACCGGCGGTGAAGAGCAGGATCCCGGCCAGCACCAGCGGCAGCCGATCCGGCAGCGACAGCGCGGCCCCCACCGCGGTCACCACCACCGACCCGGTCAGCACCGGTCCGCGCCCGAAGCGGTCGGCGAGCCGCCCGGCGGTGGTGGAGGCGACGGTGCCCGCCAGGTACAGCACGAACACCAGCCCTGCCACGCTCGCGGGCAGCCCGAAGGGCGCGGCCAGCAGCCGGAACCCCAGGTAGTTGTAGACCGAGACGAACCCGCCCATGAGCACGAAGGCCAGCGTGCACAGCGCGACCAGCCGCGGCTCCCGCAGCTGCGCGGCCAGCTCCCGCCCGACCCCCGAGCGCCGCGGCCGGAACCCGCGCGAGGCGGGCAGCGCCCGCACGAACCACACCGTGCACAGCGCCCCGACCACCGCGATCAGCGCCTGCGCCCAGCGCCACGAGGTGTGGTCGACCGCGAAGGCCGGGACCAGCCGCCCGGTCAGCCCGCCCAGCGTGGTGCCGGAGACGTAGACGCCCATGGCGGCGCCGAGCCTGCCCGCGTCGACCTCCTCGGCCAGGTAGGCCATGGCCACCGCGGGCACCCCGGCGAGCGTGACGCCCTGCACCGCGCGGGCGGCGAGCAGCACCTCCAGCGTCGGCGCCAGCGGAAGCAGCAGCCCGATCGCGGCGGAGACGCCCGCCGACCAGACCATCACCCTGGTTCGCCCGAACCGCCCGGAGAGCGCGCTCACCGGGATGATCGCCAGCGCCAGGAACCCGGTGGTGAGCGAGACCGCCAGCGCCGCCTGCGCGGGCGCGACCCGGAACGCCGCCGCGAGGCTCGGCAGCAGCGCCTGCGCGCTGTACATCGAGGCGAAGGTGGTCAGCCCCGCCGCGAAGAGCGCGGTGACGATCCGCCGCTCCCGTCCGCTCGATCCGCTCATGTCGCCAGCCTGCGCCGAGCACGATCGGTGAAGGAAATGCATAATCAGCGACAAGTTGATGCAGCAGTGACATTAGTGGAGGTGACAACGTGTTGGGCGACGACCTGACGTGGTTCATCACACTCGCCGAACTCGAGCACGTGGGCGCGACGGCCGACCGGCTGCACCTCGCGCAGCCCACGCTCTCCCGGATGCTGGCCCGGCTGGAGCGCAGGCTCGGGGTGCGGCTCTTCGACCGGGCGGGCAAGCGGCTCCGGCTGAACGAGTTCGGCCGGGCCTACTACGAGCATGCCCGCCGCGCCCGCATCGAGCTGGACTCGGGCGCCAGGGCCGTCGCCGACCTCGCCGACCCGGCCGAGGGCACCGTGCGGCTGGCCTTCCTGCACTCCTTCGGCAGCTGGCTGGTCCCCCAGCTGGTCGGCGATTTCCGCAGGCAGGCGGGGCGGGTCACGGTGTCGCTGCACCAGGACGCCGCGGCCACCATCACCCGCATGGTGCTCGACGGCGAGGCCGACCTCGCGATCGTCTCCCCGCGCCCGGCCGAACCGGGGCTGGGCTGGTCCGGGCTGCTGCGCCAGCCGCTGGTCCTGGCGGTCCCCGCTGGGCACCGGCTGGCAGGCAGACGCCACACCACGCTCGCCGACCTGGCGGGCGAGGACGTCATCGCCATGCGGCACGGCTACGGCATGCGCCGCCTGCTGGACGAACTCGCCGCGGCGGCCGGGCTGCACCCGCGCATCGTGTTCGAATCGAGCGACCTGGTGACGGTCACCGGGCTGGTGGCCGCCGGGCTCGGCGTCGCGCTGGTGCCGCTGGAGGACCCGCCGCCCGGCGCGACCCCGAGCCCGGCCGTGGCCAGGGTGCCGCTGGCCGATGCGGGCGCGGTCCGCGAGGTCGGGCTGGTATGGGCGGCGGACCGGCCCATGCCGGAGGCGGCGCGCCGGTTCCGCGCCGCGATCCAGGGCTGGGCGGCGCACCGTTCGCCGGGGGCATATTCCCTGTCGGCTGTCGGTACCGGGCGGTAAACTGCGTGTCGGGAAGGGGCCGGTCATCCGCGTGCGGCAGCCCCCGCCCCACCCACGTTCCCCCGAGATCGAAAGAGGCTGCGGCGACTTTTGCGAACACCAGACGAATTCGGCAACACCTCCGGAGCCCAGGCCGTGCCTGGCGCGTCCGGCGACGACGACAATGCCGCTCCGGCCATGAAGAGCGTGCGCTCCAGCCTCGAACTGGCCCCCGAATCGGTGTTCCCGCTCCTCGGCTCGGCGGATGAGAACCTGCGCGAGCTGGAGCGGCTGCTCGAGGCGGACATCCACGTCCGGGGCAGCTCGGTGACGCTCACCGGCCGCCCGGCCGAGGTGGCGCTGGCCGAGCGGATCATCGGCGAGCTGGTCTCGCTCACCGGCCGGAACAAGGGCATTACGCCGGACACCGTGCGGCACACGGTCTCGATGCTCACCGAGGGCAGCGAGGAGTCCCCGGCCGAGGTGCTCAGCCTGGACATCCTCTCCCGGCGCGGCAAGACCATCCGGCCCAAGACGCTGAACCAGAAGCGCTACGTCGACGCCATCGACAACAACACCGTCGTCTTCGGCATCGGCCCGGCCGGTACCGGCAAGACCTACCTGGCCATGGCCAAGGCGGTGCAGGCGCTGCAGACCAAGCAGGTCAACCGGATCATCCTCACCCGGCCCGCGGTGGAGGCGGGCGAGCGGCTCGGCTTCCTGCCCGGCACGCTGAACGAGAAGATCGACCCGTACCTGCGGCCGCTCTACGACGCGCTGCACGACATGATGGATCCCGAGGCGATCCCCAAGCTCATGGCGGCGGGCGTGATCGAGGTCGCGCCGCTGGCGTACATGCGCGGGCGCACGCTGAACGACTCCTTCATCGTGCTGGACGAGGCGCAGAACACCACCGCCGAGCAGATGAAGATGTTCCTGACCAGGCTCGGCTTCGGCTCCAAGATCGTGGTGACGGGCGATGTCACGCAGGTCGACCTGCCCGGCGGGGCGCGGTCCGGGCTGCGCGCGGCCAGCGAGATCCTCACCGACATCGACGACATCCACTTCGCCCAGCTCACCAGCAGCGATGTGGTGCGGCACCGGCTGGTGTCGGAGATCGTCGACGCCTACGACCGGTTCGAGTCGGAGGCGCGGCCGCCGGTGGGGCCGCACTACCCGGGCAATCGGGCGCAGCGCCGAGCCGCGAGCCGGGGAGACCGGCGCTGACCCGATTGCCTACCCTGGTCGGGTGAGCATCGAGATCGCCAACGAGTCGGGGTTCGACGTCCCCGAAGAGGATCTGGTGGGCGTCGCGCGCTTCGCCATCGCGCGGATGGACGTCCACCCGGCCGCCGAGTTGTCGATGGTGCTCGTCGATCTGGACACCATGGCCGACCTGCACGTGCGCTGGATGGACCTGCCCGGCCCCACCGACGTGATGTCCTTCCCGATGGACGAGTTGGAGCCGGGCGGGCGGCCGGACAGCCCGGAGCCCGGCCCGTCCATGCTCGGCGACATCGTGCTGTGCCCGGAGTTCGCCGCCGGGCAGGCGCGCAAGGCCGGGCACTCGCTGCAGCACGAGCTGGCGCTGCTCACCGTGCACGGCGTGCTGCACCTGCTCGGCTACGACCACGCCGAGCCGGACGAGGAGAAGGAGATGTTCGCCCTGCAGGCCCGGCTGCTCGAGGAGTGGTACGAGAGCCTGCGCGCGGCGCGGTACCGCGCCCAGCTGGCCGAACGCGACACCAAGCTGCTCGGCAAGACCGGCTTCACCGCCCCCGGTGACGGCCAGGGGCAGGCGTGAGCTCCGCGACGCTGATCGTGCTGGCCGTCCTGCTCGTCCCCGCGGGCGGCCTCTTCGCCGGGCTGGACGCTGCGCTCAACACCGTCTCCAGGGCTCGGCTGGACGACATGGTGCGCGCCGAGCGGGCGGGCGCCGCGCGGCTGCTCCGGATCATGGACGACCGGCCGCGCTACGTGAACCTCATGGTGCTGCTCCGGGTGCTCTGCGAGATCACCGCGACGGTGCTGCTCGCGGCGGCGCTGCTGGACGTCTGGGCGGACGGCTGGGCGCTGCTCGCCACCGCCGTGATCATGGTGCTGGTCGACTACGTGGTGATCGGCGTCGGGCCGCGCACCCTCGGCCGCCAGCACGCCTACTCCATCGCGCTCGCCGCGGCGCTGCCGCTGCAGCTGATCGGCGTGCTGCTCGGCCCGGTGAGCAGGCTGCTCATCCTCATCGGCAACGCGATCACGCCAGGCCGTGGGTTCCGCAACGGCCCGTTCGCCTCCGAGATCGAGCTGCGCGAGGTGGTCGAGATGGCCGGTGAGCGCGGCGTCGTCGCCGACGAGGAGCGGCGGATGATCCAGTCGGTCTTCGAGCTCGGCGACACCGCGGCCCGCGCGGTCATGGTGCCGCGCACCGAGATGATCTGGATCGAGGCGGACAAGACCGCCGCCCAGGCCATGTCGCTCGCGGTGCGCAGCGGGCACTCCCGGATGCCGGTGATCGGCGAGAACGTCGACGACATCCTCGGCGTGGTCTACCTCAAGGACCTGGTGCCCTATGCCGACCGCAGCCGCAAGGTGAAGGTGCGCGAGGTCATGCGCCCCGCGGTCTTCATGCCGGACTCCAAGCCGCTGGACAGCCTGCTCGACGAGATGCAGCGCAGGCGCAACCACATGGCGCTGCTGGTGGACGAGTACGGCGGCATCGCCGGGCTGGTCACCATCGAGGACGTGCTGGAGGAGATCGTCGGCGAGATCGCGGACGAGTACGACATCGGCGAGACGCCGCCGGTCGAGGAGCTCGGCGACGGCCGCTACCGGGTCTCGGCGCGGCTGCCGGTGCAGGATCTGGCCGAGCTGTTCGGGGTGCAGATCGACGACGAGGAGGTCGACACCGTCGGCGGGCTGCTCGCGCACGAGCTGGGCCGGGTGCCGCTGCCCGGCTCGAAGGTCTCCGCGCACGGGCTGGTGCTGCGCGGCGAAGGGGGGCCGGACGCCCGCGGCCGGATGCGGGTGCAGACCGTGGTGGTGCGCCGGGACAAGTCCACCGGCGACGACGAGAAGATCGAACCCCAGCGCGACGTCGAGCGCGGCCGCAAGGACCGCGGCGCCGACAAGGCGAGCCGCCGGAAGGACCGCGGCGAGGCCGCGGCGGCGGAGTCAGCACAGAACGGATCGAGCCGCACCACGACGGCCGACCGCGACCAGGAGGGATCCGAATGAGCGAGCTCGACGCCGAGGACACGAAACTGCTGACGCTCGCGCGCGGCGCGCTGGGGCGGACCGGGGGTGCGGCGGGCGCCGCCGTCCGGGACACCGACGGCCGCACCTACGCCGCCGGCGAGGTCGGGCTGCAGGAGCTGCGGCTGACCGCGCTGCAGGCCGCGGTCGCGGCCGCGATCTCCAGCGGCGCCGAGGGGTTCGAGGCGGCTGTCGTGGTCGGCGGGCAGTTCAAGGACGCCGGGGTGTACGCGGTGCGCGAGGTCTCGGCGAGCGCGCGGATCGTCTTCGCCGACAAGTCCGGCGCGGTCTTCGACATCGTCGACGATGCCGCCGCCGAGGTGTCCGGTGGCTGAATTCCGCTCCGGTTTCGTCTGTTTCGTCGGCCGCCCGAACACCGGCAAGTCGACGCTGACGAACGCGCTCGTCGGGCAGAAGATCGCGATCACCTCGTCCCGCCCGCAGACCACGCGGCACACCATCCGCGGCATCGTGCACCGCGAGCACGCGCAGCTCATCCTGGTGGACACGCCGGGGCTGCACCGGCCGCGCACGCTGCTCGGCGCCCGGCTGAACGACCTGGTGCGCGACACCTACTCCGAGGTCGACGTGATCGCGCTGTGCATCCCGGCGGACGAGAAGATCGGGCCGGGCGACCGCTGGATCGTGCAGCAGATCCGGCAGATGGCGCCGAAGACCACGCTGCTCGGCGTGGTCACCAAGATCGACAAGGTGAGCCGGGACGAGGTGGCGGCGCAGCTGCTCGCCGTCTCGAACCTGCTCGGCCCGGAGGCCGAGCTGGTGCCGGTCTCCGCGGTGCGCGGCGAGCAGGTCGAGGTGCTGGTCGACGTGATCGCCTCGAAGATGCCGGAGGGCCCCGCCTTCTACCCGGACGGCGAGCTCACCGACGAGCCCGAGGAGACGCTCATGGCCGAGCTCATCCGGGAGGCCGCGCTGGAGGGGGTGCGGGACGAGCTGCCGCACTCGCTGGCCGTGGTCATCGAGGAGGTGCTGCCCCGCGAGGACCGGGAGGACCTGCTCGACGTGCACGCGCTGCTCTACGTCGAGCGGCCGAGCCAGAAGGCCATCATCATCGGCAAGGGGGGTTCCCGGCTCAAGGAGGTCGGCACCAACGCCCGCAAGCAGATCGAGCACATCCTCGGCACCAGGATCTACCTGGACCTGCACGTGAAGGTCGCCAAGGACTGGCAGCGCGATCCGAAGCAGCTGCGCCGCCTCGGTTTCTGACCCGGACCGCCGTTTTCGCCCTGCCGCCGCCCCCGCGCCGCCCGAACCGTTCCGCCCGCCACCGCACTCGAGGCACAATGGTGCTCTGCGAGATCCCGATCAGGTTGCCGCGCAGTGCTATTCGCGACCGAGGTGTGGGGGCGAAGATGACCGATCTGTACACCGGGCACCCGGCGTTCGACTTCGTGGCCGGGGAGCAGCCCGAGCTGGCCGCGGTCGCCGAGCACCACCGCGAGCTGCTCAGGGACGCGGTGGCGGCCTACCGGCTGCGGATCGGGCAGTGGGTGCGCTACCTGGACCCGGCCGATCGCGAGCTGCGGCTGGCCCAGGCCGACCGGTACCTCGCCGAGCTGCACATCGACCCGGTGCGCCACCGCGACCTGGATCTGGACGCCTACCGTGCGGTGCGCGACGGCGTGCCGATGCGGTACGTGAGCGAGCGCGGCGCCTTCGTCCGGCCGCGCAATGCCGGGCCGCCGGTGCTGGTGCGCCCCGGCTCGCCGGAGCACCGGCTCGGCGTGGTCGCCCGATTGGCGGCGCTGGGGCAGACGCTGGAGCAGATCCAGGTGGTCGCGGTCACCGCGACGATGGGTGTGCCGCCGGTTCGCTGACCGTGTCGCCGGTCCGTGCGAGGATGGGCCGGTGCGTTCGTATCGGGATGAGGCGGTGGTGGTGCGCCAGCACAAGCTGGGCGAGGCCGACCGCATCGTCACGCTGCTGACCCGGCGGCACGGGCTGGTGCGGGCGGTGGCGAAGGGGGTGCGGCGCACCGGGTCGCGGTTCGGGGCGCGGCTGGAGCCCTTCGCCTACGTCGACGTGCAGCTGTACCCGGGTCGCACCTTCGACACCGTCACCCAGGTGCACACCGTCGAGGCGTTCGCCGCCGACATCGTGGCCGACTACGGCCGCTACACCACCGGCTGCGCGGTGCTGGAGACCGCGGAGCGGCTGGCGGGCGAGGAGCGCGCGCCCGCGCCCAAGCTGCACGCGCTCACCGCGAGCGCGCTGCGCGCCATCGCCGCGGGGGAGCGGCCGCACGAGCTGATCCTGGACGCCTTCCTGCTGCGGGCCATGGGGTTCGCGGGGTGGGCGCCCGCGCTGGACGAGTGCGCCAAGTGCGCCACCCCCGGCCCGCACCGCGCCTTCCACGTCGCCGCGGGCGGCGCGGTGTGCGTGCACTGCCGCCCGCCGGGGTCGTCCAGCCCGCCGGAGGGGGCGCTGGAGCTGCTGGTCGCGCTGCTGCGCGGGGAGTGGGAGAAGGTCGAGGCGGTGCCCGCGCCGGTGCGCACCCGGGCCAGCGGCCTGGTCGCCGCGCACCTGCAGTGGCACCTCGAGCGCAGACTGCGCACCCTGCCCCTGCTGGAGCGCACGCCCGCGGCACCCTGACCGTGCCTGCCCCGCGACCGGCGGGGGCGCCGTCCGGCGGGAGGCCGCTACACCGGCGCGACCGCATCGGGCAGGATGGGGGCCGTGATCCTCCGTCGCGACTCCTCCGGGTCCGGAACGGGCAGCGCACTGTCCGACGGCCCGCGCACCGTCCGCCCGCCGTCGCCGCACCCCTCCGGCGCCCGCCCGCCGGAGCTGCCGCCGGAGCTGGTGCCCGCGCACGTGGCGCTGGTGATGGACGGCAACGGCCGCTGGGCGCAGGAGCGCGGGCTGGCCAGGACGGCGGGGCACGAGCGCGGCGAGGCGGTGCTCATGGACACCGTCGAGGGCTGCATCGAGATCGGCGTCAAGTGGCTCTCCGCCTACGCCTTCTCCACCGAGAACTGGCGCCGCAGCCCGGACGAGGTGCGCTTCCTCATGGGCTTCAACCGCGACGTCATCCGCCGCCGCCGGGACGAGATGCACGAGATGGGCGTCCGGGTGCGCTGGGCGGGCAGGCGGCCGCGGCTGTGGCGCAGCGTGATCAAGGAACTCGAGGTGGCCGAGGAGCTCACCAGGGACAACACCGTCATGACGCTCACCATGTGCGTCAACTACGGTGGTCGCGCCGAGATCGCCGACGCCGCACGGGAGATCGCGCGCCGGGTGGCGGCGGGCGAGATCGACCCGGAGAAGGTCGACGAGGCGACGGTGGCCCGCTACCTGGACGAGCCGGACATGCCCGACGTGGACCTGTTCCTGCGCCCCTCGGGTGAGTTCCGCACCTCCAACTTCCTGCTCTGGCAGGCCGCGTACGCCGAATTCGTCTTCCAGGAGACGCTCTTCCCCGACTTCGACCGCCGCAACCTGTGGGACGCCTGTCTGGCCTACGCCCGCCGCGACCGCCGCTTCGGGGGCGCCAAGTGACCGAGCCGCTCGACCCCGCCACGGAGCTCAAGGCGTCGGCGGGCGCCGTGCTCTCCATCTACGACGTCGACGTGCGGGTGGACAACGACGGCTCGCTGCGCTTCGACTACGAGGGCGCGCTCTGCTCGCTGGACGCCGTCACGCTGGCCCCCGGGCTGGACGTGCTCACCCTGACCTGCGTGCTCGCCTGGGACCGCCCGCTCAAGCCGCAGCTGCACAAGCGGGTCGCGGAGCGCAACGCCACGCTGCAGTTCGGCTCGATCGTGGTGGTCACCAGGGAGAAGCTCGCCGACGTCGTGCTCCGCTACACCTTCCCGGCGGTCGGGCTGGACGACGGCGCGCTCGGCACCATGCTGCTGCTGGTGCTCTCCGGCGCGGGCAAGGCCCGTCAGGGGCTGCTGGTCCCGGCCTGATCCCGGCCGTAGGGGAGCAGGGAGCGCACGGCCCGCTCCAGCGCGCGCGGGTCCAGGTCGCCGACGATCAGGAACTGCAGCAGGTAGCCGGGGAGCAGCCCGAACAGGGTGGCGGCCACCGCGTCCAGGTCGGTGCCGGCGGGCAGCCAGCCCGCCTCCGCCATCCGCTGCGCGTACCCGCGCCACATGCCGCGGATGCCGATGACGGTGGGCCGGATGTACCCGGCCGCCTCCGGGTCGGTAAGGGCCAGCGCCCACGCCTGCGGCGCCAGCCGTAGCCGCCCCTCGATGCCGCTGTTCTGCGACATCCACGCGGTGACCGCACCGACCACCTCGGCGGGCGTCGGCAGCGGATCCCGCCGCATGACCTCGAGCAGCACCGCCCTGATGTCGGTGCCCGCGTCCGAGGCCAGCGCCGCCACCAGCTCGTCCTTGCTCTTGAAGTAGCGGTACACCGCGCCCGCGGAGAGCCCGGACTCGGCGAAGACGTCCTGCATCGAGGTCTGGTGGAAGCCCTTGCGCGCGAAGCAGCGCTGCGCCGCCTCGACGATCTGCTGCCTGCGGCGTTCCAGGTGCTCTTCACTCACTCGGGGCATGACCCCAATCTAAAACGGATGTTCGTTCTTGACAACGCGGGTGACGGGGTGCGACCGTGGTTCCACATAAAAGAACGAACATTCGATTTATGGGGAGTGGTCATGAACATCCTGCAGCGCGCGCTGGCCGTCGGCCTCGGAGCGGCCCTGCTCCAGGCGCTGATGCTGATCGCCTTCGCCTGGCCCGCCGTGCACACCGCCCCGCGCGACCTGCCGGTCGCCGTCGCCGGGCCCGGCGCGGCCCAGGTCTCCGCGCAGCTGGCGCAGCGCAGCCCGGGGGCGATCGAGCCGCGCACCGTCGCCGACGAGGCCGCGGCGCGCGCCGCGCTCACCGAGCGCGAGGTCTACGGCGCGATCCTGACCGGCCCGCAGCCGCGGGTGCTGGTGGCCTCCGGTGCGAGCCCGCTGGTCGCGCAGCAGCTCACCCAGCTCGCGCGGCAGTTCGCAGCCGCGCCCGCGGCCGCCGCCGCGGTGGAGGACGTGGTGCCCGCCGACCCGGACGATCCGCGCGGCGCGGGCTTCGGGGCCATGGTGCTGCCGCTGGTGATGTCAGGGATCGCGGCCGGGGTGCTGCTCAGCCTGCTGGTTCCCACCGCGGCGGCGCGGATCGCCGGGGTGGTCACCTTCGCGCTGGCGGGCGGGGTGCTGAGCATGGCCATCGCGCAGGGCTGGCTCTCCATCCTGCCGGGGGAGTACCTGGAGCTGGCCGGGGTCGCGGCGCTGGTCTCGTTCGCGGTGGCGGGGGCGGTGGCCGGGCTGGCGACCGCGATCGGCCGGGCCGGGATCGGTATCGCCGCGCTCACCATGCTGCTGATCGGCAACCCGTTCTCCGCGGCCGCCGCGGCGCCGGAGCTGCTGCCGCAGCCGTGGAGCGCGATCGGGCAGGCGCTGCCGCCGGGTGCCGCGGTCTCGCTGCTCCGCTCGGTCGCCTTCTTCGACGGCGCCGCCGCCGGTGGGCCGCTGCTGGTGCTGCTGATCTGGGCGGGCGCGGCGCTGGCGCTGCTCGGGGTCGGGGTGGTCAGGGAGCGGAACGCCGAACCCGCGCCTGCGCGCGCCGTTCCGCAGCCCGCCTGATCCGACAGGTGCCCGGTGGGTCCCGCTCCGCGGAGCGGGACCCTTTCGCGGATGCGCTCGCCTGCCGGGCGGGCGGCGATCCCGCTTGCGCGGGCGGGCGGGCTCAGCGCGTGCGCAGGCAGTCGGCGCAGGTGCCGAAGATCTCCAGGGTGTGGCTGACCTCGGTGAAGCCGTGCTCGGCGGCGGTGGCGTCGGCCCACGCCTCGACCGCGGGGCCCTCGACCTCGACGGTCCGGCCGCAGCCGCGGCAGACCAGGTGGTGATGGTGACCCGTGGAGCACTGCCGGTAGACGGACTCGCCGGTGTCGGTGCGCAGCACGTCGACCATGCCCGCGTCGGAGAGCGACTGCAGGGTGCGGTAGACGGTGGTGAGCCCGATCCCCTCGCCGCGCTTGCGCAGCTCGTCGTGCAGTTCCTGGGCGGAGCGGAACTCCTCGATATCGCCGAGCAGCGCCGCGATGGCATTGCGCTGGCGGGTGCTGCGCACCCCGACGGCGTTCGGCTTCTCGGCCACGGTCATCCTTCCTCGGCGTGCGCGACGGCGTCCACGACGATGTGCGCCAGATGGTCGTCGACCAGCTCGTAGAGCACCTCGCGGCCCGAGCGCTCGCCGTGCACCACCCCCGCCGCCTTGAGAATCCGCAGGTGCTGACTCACCAGCGGCTGGGTGACGCCGAGCGCGTCCACCAGTTCGTGCACGCAGCGCGGCGACTCCCGCAATTGCAGCACGATCGCGATGCGAACGGGGGCGGCGAGTGCGCGCAGCAGTTCACCGGCGTCCTCCAGGACCGCCCGGCTCGGCACCGGCGCCGGGGCGGGGGAACGATAGGGGTTGTGCGGCACGGCGGCTGTCATCGGACCATCTCCTTATCGGAAAGCGATCCCATTTTGATATGCACAATTGCGCATGTCAAACGGACACGCTCCATGGCTGTGCTGGTGGCGGTGGTCATAAACGCTCCCGTTACGCTGATCGCGTGCGTAACAGCGCCCGGTGACTGCGTAACGTGCGGCTGTTACGCGTAACAGCACCGATATCGAGTCGATTCGCAGGAACGGAGAATTCTCGCGTGGCACCCAAGTCGAAGGTGGACACCGTTGCCAACCTCGCCAAGCGCCGGGGTCTGGTGTACCCGTGCGGTGAGATCTACGGCGGCACCAAGTCGGCCTGGGATTACGGCCCGCTCGGCGTCGAGCTGAAGGAGAACATCAAGCGGCAGTGGTGGCGCTCCATGGTCACCAGCCGCGACGACGTCGTCGGGCTCGACTCCTCGGTGATCCTGCCGCGCCAGGTCTGGGAGGCCTCCGGCCACGTCGCCACCTTCACCGACCCGCTGGTCGAGTCGCTCATCACGCACAAGCGGTACCGCGCCGACCACCTGCTGGAGGCGTACGAGGAGAAGCACGGCCACCCGCCCGCCAACGGCCTCGCCGACATCCGCGACCCGGAGACCGGCGACCCGGGTAGGTGGACCGAGCCGCGCAACTTCTCCGGCCTGCTCAAGACCTTCCTCGGCGCGGTCGACGACGAGGAGGGGCTGCACTACCTGCGCCCGGAGACCGCGCAGGGCATCTTCGTCAACTACAAGAACGTCGAGACCACCGCGCGCAAGAAGCCGCCGTTCGGCATCGCCCAGATCGGCAAGAGCTTCCGCAACGAGATCACCCCGGGCAACTTCATCTTCCGGACCCGCGAGTTCGAGCAGATGGAGATGGAGTTCTTCGTCAAGCCGGGCGAGGACGAGCGGTGGCACCAGTACTGGATCGACACCAGGCTGGCCTGGTACACCGACCTCGGCATCGACCCGGAGAACCTGCGGCTCTACGAGCACGCCAAGGAGAAGCTCTCGCACTACTCGACCCGCACGGTCGACATCGAGTACCGCTTCCGCTTCCAGGGCAGCGAGTGGGGCGAGCTGGAGGGGCTGGCCAACCGCACCGACTTCGACCTGCGCACGCACGCCGAGCACTCCGGCGCCGACCTGAGCTACTTCGACCAGGCCGCGGGCGAGCGCTACATCCCGTACGTGATCGAGCCTGCCGCCGGGCTCACCCGCTCGCTGATGGCCTTCCTGGTCGACGCCTACGCCGAGGACGAGGCGCCGAATGCCAAGGGCGGGGTCGACGTGCGCACCGTGCTCCGGCTGGACCGCAGGCTCGCGCCGGTCAAGGCCGCGGTGCTGCCGCTCTCCCGCAATGCCGACCTGACGCCCAAGGCCAAGGACCTCGCCGCGCAGCTGCGCCGGAACTGGAACGTCGACTTCGACGACGCGGGCGCCATCGGCCGCCGCTACCGGCGCCAGGACGAGATCGGCACCCCGTTCTGCATCACCGTCGACTTCGACACCCTGGAGGACCAGGCCGTCACGGTGCGCGAGCGGGACTCCATGGCGCAGGAGCGGATCGCGCTGGACAAGGTCGAGGGGTACCTGGCGCAGCACCTGATCGGCGCCTGATCACGGCCTGCCGAGCGGCGTGAGGTCGAGCAGCGCGTTGGCGCCGTCCAGCGGGTCGGTGCCGCGCGCGTAGGCGGAGTAGGTGTGGAAGACGGCATCGTCGTCGTCGCGCCAGAAGACGCTGACGCCCGCCTGCTCGTCGGCGGGCGGGCGGCCCGCGAGCGCGTGCTCCTTGGCCGAGCGGTAGTTGTAGCGGACCGGGGCGATCTCGGCGTCCAGTGAGGCGTGGAAGTCGTAGTTGAAGTCGCTGCCGAAGGACGACAGCACCGGGAAGGCCCAGCCGTGCCCGGCGTGGTAGCCCGCCAGCCGCTCCCACGGGCCGCGGCTGATCGCGGCGAAGGCGGTGTCGCGCTCGGGTAGTCGGGCCAGCCCGCCGATGCCGTCGAGCACGCGGGCGCAGCCGGGGCAGCCGTCGTCCCGGTCCCATCGCCACATCAGGTGGTAGACGATGAGCTGCCTGCGGCCGTCGAACAGCTCCGGCAGCCGCACCCGGCCGTCCGGCCCCTCGAAGACGTACTCCGGCACCGGGACCATGGGCAGCGCCCGCCTGCGCGCGGCGAGCGCGTCCAGCGCGCGGGTGACGGCCTTCTCCTCGGTGAGCAGGGCTGTGCGGGCCGCGAGCCACTCGGCCCGGCTCGCCACGACCGGACGCGTCATGGGTCCTCTCCTCCGCCGCTCGATGCTGTGCCACGGGTTCGTTCCCGCGGCCGCTGCGGATTGGTTGCTGGAGCGATGCTGGGGCGCGGGGAGAGTTTTCCGGACGGTTGCCGGGGATTCGCAGTATTCGCAGGAGGCGGCGGCGATCCGGATTGCATCCCGACCCCGGTTGCCTCACCCTTGCGGATGTGTTGCGGGAGAGGGTCGACGTGGTGCGCGAACTGGCGCCGTCGGAGGAGAGGTTCGTTCGGCACGGAACGTTCACCGGACGTTCCGTGCTGGTGTCCGGCGCGCTCGATATCCGGGTGCTCCGAAGAGCCTTCGGCGACCTGCAGACCTCGTATCCCGTCCTGCGCTGCCGCATCGCCGCCGACCCGGCCCGGCTGCTCGGGCCGCGCGGCCGGGCGCCCCGGCTCCGGCTCGCCACCGGCGACCCGGCGGCGGTGGCGCTGCCGCGCCGCGCGCTGCGCCCGGACCGCGCGCTCGGCTACCTGGACGTGGTGCGCGACCGCGGCACGGCGAGGGTGACGCTGTACGTGCACCACGCGGTCGCCGACGCGGGGCACTGCCTCGCGCTCTTCGCCCGGCTGTGGGAGCTCTACACCGAGCGGGTCGAGTGCGGGCGGGCCACCGTGGTCGAGCACCCGCTGCCGCTCCCGCTGGAGCAGCACCTGCTCGACAGCGGGCTGAGCCGGGCGGGCGTCTCCGGGCTGGAGGACGTGATCGCCCCGGAGCCGCCGCCACCGCCGCCCGCAGGGCACACGCCGGGGCCGCAGGCGCTGGCCCGGCCGTACCGCCTGGTCCTCGACCCGGCGGCGACCGCGCGGCTCACCGGATTCGCCCGCGCGCACGGGGTCTCGATGAACGGCGTGGTGACCGCGGCGCTGCTGCGCGCCTTCGCAGAACTCGCACCGGCGCCGGGGCCGGTCCGCTGCGTCTACCCGGTGGATCTGCGCGGCAGGCTCGGCAAGCGGGTAACGCCGGTCGGCGGCACCAATATGGCCGGGCTGACGGCCATCGCGGCCGAGATCGACCGCGCGGACGACCCGCTGGAGCTGGCGCAGCGGGTGACGAACACGCTGCGGCACGACCTCGCCGAGGGCATCGTGCAGCAGTCGGTGCTGCACTTCCCGGATTTCTACGGCGAGCGGCGGGTGCACTCGCTGGCCGGGCACGTGGCGATCACCAATACCGGTGCCGTCGCGCCGTTCACGGTGCCCGCCGGGCTTCGGGTGCTGGACTACGAGATCGTCTACCTCTCCGCGCATCCCCGCCCTTCGGCGGGGGCGAGCGCCGCGGTGACGTTCCTGGTGTACACCTACGCCGGGCGGCTGAGCGTCGGGGTGCTCGGCGGTGGCGACCCGGAGCGGATGGCCGCCGCCGTCCGCGCCGAGCTGGATCTGCTGGTCGAACGGGTTCCGGTCGCAGGCTGAGCGGGCAGCTCAGAAACGCCCGCCGCGGCCGATCCTGCGCGACCCCGTGGACCCGCCGTAGGAGCGCGGGCGGTACCCACCGCCGCCCGCGGCACCGCGCAGCAAACTCTCCACCAGGATGCCGCCGAGCACCGCACCCGCCTGGCCGCCCCCGGCGGGCGCCCGGCTCGACTCCCAGCGCCGCACATCGGCCTGTGCCTCGCGCAGCGCCGCCGCCCCGAGCTCCGCCGCCGCGCGCGCGTTCTCCAGCGCGGCGGCGGGGTCACCCGCGGCCAGCCGCTGCGCCTCGTCCAGCCTGCGCTGCGCCTCGGAGAGCCGGGTGCGGGCCTGCGCGTCCACCGCCCCGCGCCGCGTCCCGACGAAATCGCCCGCGGCCGAGACCTGCCCGCGCGCCGCGGTGAGCGCGTGCTCCAACCGCCCCCGCAGCTCCTCCTCGGCCCGCCGGTGCGCACTGGCTGCGGCGACCGCCCGATCCAGCTCGCCGTCGGCCCGCACGACCTCGCGGAAGGACCCCAGCGGATCACTCTCCGCAGCAGCCTCCGCACCGGCCAGCGCCGCCTGCGCGGCCGTGCGCGCGGCCTCGAGCTGCGGCCCGCCGTGCGCGGCGAGCCCCGCCGCCGTCTCCAGATCGGCCCGCAGCTCCGCCAGCGCCCCCGGCAGCCCGGCCCGCGCGGAGGCGATGTCGGCGGCCGCGGTGGCAATGGCCCCGAGCAGCGTGCGAGCCTGCCCCAGCGCCGCCTCGGCGCCGCGGATCGCCGCCACCGCCTCGCCCTGCTCACCGACCGGCTCGGCCAGCGCCGCCCGCCCGGCGTCGATCGCCCGTTCGCCGAAGGTGATCCGCTCCCTGGCGGCGGCGACATTCCCCTGCACCGAGACCAGCGTGCTCGCCGGGTAGGTACCGGTGAGCCGGGCCAGCTCGGCCTCGGCGCCCGGCACCGCGCCGGTGAGCTCGACCAGGTCCCGGGTGAGCGCGTCGAGCCGGGCGCCGCCGTTCAGCAGCAGATCCCGCATGGCGTCGAACTCCGCGACCCGCGCGTCGAGTTCGCGGTCCGCCCGGTCGGCGGTGCCGAGCAGCTCCAGCAGCAGCGTGCGCTGCTGGTCCGGCGTCTCCGGGACGGCGTCGTCGAGCTGCTGCCTGATCTCGAAGGCGCGGCTCGCCGCCTGCCGCGCGCTGTCCAGCGCGGTCCGGAACGGGGCGGCGGCGGTGGCGCCGAACTCGCCTGCGGCGATCTCCAGCTCCTCGGCGCTGGTGCGGATCGCGTCGTCCAGCTCGACCAACACCTCCCGCGAGCGGGTGTGCAGCGTCTCCAGCGAGAGCGCGCCGATCGCGGCGACATTGTCCGGGTCCAGGTTGCGCGCGGCCGCCAATTCCGCCGTACGCCTGCGGTTTCGCCGCACCCGCGACCACACGACCAGCCCCGCGGCCGCCGCGGCGATGACCGCGACGACGAGCACCACCCCCAGCGCGCTCACCCCGCCGCCGCGCAGCGCCGCGTCGATGCCGTCGGCCGCCGCGACCCCGGCGCCCGCCCAGCGCCCGGCGCGCAGCTCCGGCTCCACCTGCCCGGCCAGGATCCCGTCCAGCTCGCCCTCGGTGAGCCCGGACGGCAGCTCGCCGTCGAACCAGTACGCCCGGTCCTCGGTCGCCACCGCGAGCAGCAGGTCGCGCGAGCCGAAGCCGGAGAGCTCGGCGGTGCGCTCGGCCCAGCGCTGCGGCGCGGTGCCGTCGAAGTCGCGCACGTAGACCACCCAGAGCCGGACCTGGTGGTTGCCGTAGAGGTTGTCGACCGCGGCGTTCACCCGGTCGCTGCCCGCGGTGTCCAGCGCGCCCGCCCGGTCCAGCACGTGCGGCCCGATCCGCAGCGGCGGCTCCGCGCCCGCCGGTGCCGCCGGGAGCAGGGCCAGCAACAGCCCGATCAGCAGAACCACGCGCACCCTCAGCACCGACATGGCCCCGATCCAACCAGACCGCGGGCCGCGGGCCGGCTAGCATCGAGCCGTGATCACGATCGACAAGCCCTACACCGGCCACGTCTCCCCGGGATCGAACCCGCAGCAGCGCGACGTCCCCGGCGCCCGCATCGTCAAACTGTCGGTCGGCCCGATGGACAACAACAGCTACCTGGTGCAGTGCGCCGCCACCGGCGCCGCCCTGCTCATCGACGCCGCCAACGAAGCCGACCGGCTCGGCGCCCTGCTCGCCCAGGAGGCGAAGGACAGGGTCGAGCTGATCGTCACCACGCACCAGCACGGTGACCACTGGCAGGCGCTCGCCGAGGTCGCGGGCGCCACCGGCGCCCCCACCGCCGCGCACGAGCTGGACGCGGGCCCGCTCCCGGTCACCCCCGACCGGCTGCTCGCCGACGGCGACACCGTCGAGATCGGCGAGCTCCGCTTCGACATCGTGCACCTGCAGGGCCACACCCCCGGCTCGGTCGCGCTGGTCCTGCGCGACGGCGACGGCCGCGTGCACATCTTCACCGGCGACTGCCTCTTCCCCGGCGGCGTCGGCAAGACCTCCGGCGCCGAGGGCTTCGAATCGCTGCTCACCGGCGTCCGCACCAAGCTCTTCGAGCGCTACGAGGACGCCATCGTCTACCCCGGCCACGGCGACGACACCACGCTCGCCGCCGAGCGCCCGCAGCTCGAGGAGTGGCGCGAGCGCGGCTGGTGATCGGATGAGACGAAACGGACAGCGCCCTACACTGACCCCCATGCGTCGCTCGCCCGCCCGTCTCCTGCTCGCCCTCGCCGCGTTCACCGCCGTGACCTCCGCCGCCTGCACGGCGGAGGGCCCCGGGTCGACGACGAACTGCGATGTCTCCGGCTGCACGGTGACGTTCCAGCGCGGCGTCTCCGCCTCGGCCAGCATCCTCGGCGTCGACGCGAAACTCGTTGCCGTGAACGGCAACCTGGTCACCCTCGACATCGCGGGCCAGCAGGTGACGGTGCCCGCGGGGGAGCAGGGGCAGGCGGCGGAGGGGTTGAACGTCGCCGTGCAGGAGGTCACCGACCAGCAGGTGGTGGTGCAGATCGCCACCGGGCTGCAGCCGGGCTGATCAGGGCAGCAGGCTCTCGAACATGCGCTCGGAGCTGTGCCCGCCGAACCCCGCCGCGATCTGCCGATCCGCGAGATTCCGCACGGCGCCGATGATGTCGAGGTCGACCCCGGCCTCCCGGCTGGCGCCGACGATGGCGTCCAGCGCCGCCTTGGTGAAGGTCAGCGACTGGACCGGCTCCGAGTAGTCGCCGGTGTCGATCAGCGCGCCCGCCTCGGGCAGCGACCCCGCCATGGCGGAGAGCCAGGCGGCGCAGCGGGTTCCGAAGTCGGCGGCGGAGATGCCGCCCGCCCGGACCATTGCGGCGCCGTGGTAGAAGCCGGCGAACATGGCCGACATCGCGGCGAGCAGCGCGAAGTCGACCAGCGCGGCCTGCCCGGGGTCGGCGCCGAAGTACTCCGCCGCGCCGAACACCTCCAGCACCGGCCGGTACCGCTCGAACACCGCGGGCGCCCCGCTGTACAGCACCGATGACCCGGGCTCGCCGATCATCGGCGGGGTCGCCATGATGCCGCCGTCCAGGTAGTCGGCGCCGTGCCCGGCGGCCCACGCGGCCAGCTCCCTGGCGGCCGCGGGTTCGGTGCTGGTGAGGTTGACGACGGCGCTGCCCGCGAGCTTCCCGGCGAACGGGTCCAGCGTCTCGTGGATCGAACCGTGGTCGAGCAGGCACACGATCACGAGATCGCTGTGCAGCGCCTCGGGCAGCGGCAGTTCCCGCGCGCCTGCGGGCACCGGCCGCCCCGGCGTGCGGTTCCAGACGGTGGTGGGGTGCCCGGCGGCGAGCAGCGCGGCGGCCAGCGCCCGGCCCATCGCGCCCTGACCGAGCACGGTCACGGAGGTGGTCATGCGAACTCCTGGAAGGGGAAGGAACAGGTCGGCGCCGCCACCGATCCTCCCGACCCCCGCGCACCCCCACAAGTACGCACTTCGTCGTTGGCTACCTACCCCGAGGTGCGTGTGGCCGCGACCTGGCAGACTTGAGCCGTGAATCCCGCTCAGCTGCAGACCCGCCCGCTGCCGCACGCCGCGCGCGAACCGCGCCGCGGCTTCGGCGCGGCGCTGTGGCGCTGGACCGTGCGGTTCGTCCTCGGCGCGCTGCTCATGGCGATGGTGCTGGTCGGCGGTACCGCGTTCCGGGTCTGGCAGGTGGCGCGGATCGACGACTACACCCCGGCGGACGCCATCGTGGTGCTGGGCGCCGCGCAGTACTCGGGCACCCCGTCGTCGGTCTTCGAGGCCAGGCTGGAGCGGGCCGACCGGCTCTACAAGGCCGGGGTGGCGCCGGTGGTGATCACGGTCGGCGGCAAGCAGGAGGGCGACCTCTACACCGAGGCCGCGTCCGGCAAGAACTACCTCATGGACCAGGGCGTGCCCGAGGAGGCGATCCTCGCCGTGGAGACCGGGTCGGACACGCTGCGCAGCATCGAGGCGGTCGCCGCCGCCATGCGCGAGCGCGGCTGGTCGTCCGCGGCGCTGGTCAGCGATCCCTGGCACTCGCTGCGCACCCGCACCATGGCGCGCGACGCCGGGCTGGCGGCCTGGACCGCGCCCACCCGCACCGGCCCCGCCGTCTACACCCGCGAATCGCAGGCGCACGGCATCGCCAGGGAGACCGGCGCGCTGCTCTGGTACCAGCTCACCCACTTCTCCGCCGACTTCGAATACGACGCCGGGCAATGACCTACACCGAGCACGACCGCGCCCGCCTGGTCCGCGAGCCCGCCAAGACCGCCGGGCTCGGCCCGAGCGGCGGGGACACCGGGCACCGCACCGAGTTCGCCCGCGACCGGGCCCGGGTGCTGCACTCCGCCGCACTGCGCAGGCTGGCCGACAAGACCCAGGTCATGGGGCCCCGCGAGGGCGACACCCCGCGCACCAGGCTCACCCACTCGCTGGAGGTCGCGCAGATCGGCCGCGGCATCGCCGACGGCCTCGGCTGCGACCCCGACCTCGCCGACCTGGCGGGCCTCGCGCACGACATCGGCCACCCGCCCTACGGCCACAACGGGGAGCGCGCGCTCGACATCTTCGCCGAGGCGTACGGCGGCTTCGAGGGCAATGCGCAGAACCTGCGCATCCTCACCCGGCTGGAGCCCAAGGTGGTCACCCCCGACGGCGAATCAGCCGGGCTCAACCTCACCAGGGCGGCCCTGGACGCCGCCATCAAGTACCCGTGGGTCCGCGATGCCCCCGCCAGCAAGTTCGGCGCCTACGCCGTCGACGCCGAGCGGCTGGCCTGGGTCCGCGCGGGCGCCCCCGAGCGCAGGCAGACGCTGGAGTGCCAGGTCATGGACTGGGCCGACGACGTCGCCTACTCGGTGCACGATGTCGAGGACGGCGTGCTCGCGGGCCGGATCGACCTGCGCGCGCTCGCCGACCCCGCCGAGCAGCGCGCGCTCGCCGACCTCGGGCACAGCCGCGACCTCTCGGTCGACGAGCTCTGCGCCGCCGCCCAGCGCCTCTCCGAGCTGCCGGTGGTCGCCGCCGCCACCGGCTACGACGCCACCTTCCGCGCCTCGGTCGCGCTCAAGCGGCTGACCAGCGAGCTGGTCGGGCGCTTCACCACCGCCGCCGTCGACGCCACCAGGACGGTCGCGGGGGAGCAGCCGCTCACCCGCTACGCCGCCGACCTGGAGGTGCCGCGTGTGGTCGCCGCCGAGGTCGCCGTGCTCAAGACCGTCGCGCTGCGCTACGTCATGTCCGACCCGGAGCACAAGAAGCGCCAGGCCGCGCAGCGCGAGGTCATCGTCGGCGTCGCGAACGCGCTGCTGGCCGCCGCGCCGCGCTACCTGGACCCGGTGCTGCTGCCGTGGTGGAAGGCCGCCGACGACGACACCGCGCGGGTCAGGGTGGTCGTCGACCAGATCGCCTCCTACACCGAGAGCAGGCTGGAGCGGGTGGCCGCCGCACTGCCCGGCTGACCTAGAATCGAGCCGTGGCCGGACGACTTCCCGACCGCGATATCGCGGCGATCAGAGAACGCGTCCGGATCGAGGACGTGGTGGGCGAGTACGTCGCACTGCGCAGCGCCGGGCCGCAGTCCATGCGCGGGCTCTGCCCGTTCCACGACGAGAAGTCGCCGTCCTTCCACGTGCGCCCGCACCTCGGGCTCTTCCACTGCTTCGGCTGCGGCGAGGGCGGCGACGTCTACGCCTTCCTGCAGAAGATCGAACACATCGGCTTCGTCGAGGCCGTCGAGCAGATGGCCGACCGGCTCGGCTACCGGATCAACTACGAGGGCGGCGGCGCCTCGGTGCAGCGCGACCGCGGCACCAGGGCCAGGCTGGTCGCGGCGAATGCCGCCGCGCACGAGTTCTACCAGGCGCAGCTGAACCAGCCCGAGGCCGAGGCCGCGCGGAACTACCTCACCGAACGCAACTTCGACTCCACCGCCGCCAGGCAGTTCGGCTGCGGCTACGCCCCCGGCGGCTGGGACGCGCTCAGCAAGCACCTGCTGAGCCGCGGCTTCGAGTTCAAGGAGCTGGAGGCGGCGGGGCTTTCCAAGCAGGGCAGGCACGGCCCGATCGACCGGTTCCACCGGCGGCTGCTCTGGCCCATCCGCAATCTCGGCGGCGACGTCATCGGCTTCGGCGCGCGCAAGCTGTTCGATGACGACACCATGCCCGGCAAGTACGTCAACACCCCGGAGACCCTGCTGTACAAGAAGTCCCAGGTGCTCTTCGGGCTGGACCTGGCCAAGCGCGAGATCGCCAAGGGCCACCAGGCGGTGGTCGTCGAGGGCTACACCGACGTCATGGCCATGCACCTGGCCGGCGTCAAGACGGCGGTCGCCTCCTGCGGCACCGCCTTCGGCGACGAGCACCTCGCCGTGCTGCGCAGGCTGCTCATGGACGACAACTTCTGGCGCGGCGAGATCATCTACACCTTCGACGGCGACGCCGCTGGCCAGGCCGCCGCGGTCAAGGCCTTCTCCGGCGACCAGAAGCTCGCCGGCCAGACCTACATCGCCGTCGCCCCCGACGGCCAGGACCCCTGCGACCTGCGCCAGCACGCGGGCGACGCCGCGCTGCGCGACCTGGTGGCCCGCCGCACCCCGCTCTACGAGTTCGTCATCCGCGGCCTGCTCGCCGAGCACGACCTGGACACCGCCGAGGGCCAGGTCGAGGCGCTGCGTCGCGCCGTCCCCGTGGTCGCCAGGATCAAGGACAACGCGCTGCGCAAGGCGTACGCGACCAAGCTGGCGGGCTGGGTCGGCTGGGACGACATCCAGACAGTCGTCCGCCGCGTCGGCGAGGAGGCCCGCCGCGGCCCGCGCACCGAGCACCGCAGGGCGGGCGCGACCGCCGCCGCCCCCGCGCCCAGGCCGGAGCCGAGCCCGCTCGCCGACCCCGCGCTCATCCCGCAGCGCCAGGCCCTCGCCGCCGCGCTGCAGTACCCCGGCATCGCAGGCGTCGCCTTCGACGCGCTGGAGCCCGAGGTCTTCACCCACCCCACCTTCGCCGCCGTCCGCGCCCTGATCGCCGAGGCGGGCGGCACCGCCGCTGGCCTGGACGGCGCGGCCTGGGTGAGCGCCGTCGCCGACCGCGCCGACGACCTCACCCTGCGCGGCCTGATCAGCGAACTCGCGGGCCAGCCGCTCCCGGTCAAGACCGACGCCGACATCCCGCGCTTCGTCACCGGCGTGCTCGCCCGCGCCCAGGAGGCCTGGGTCGGCAGGCAGATCGCCGAACTCAAGTCCAAGCTGCAGCGGGTCTCCTCGACCGACCAGGACTACATGACCCTCTTCGGTGACCTGGTCGCGCTGGAGCAGTACCGCAAGAGCCTGCTCACGCAGGCCATGGGCAACCACGGCGACTTCGCCACCAGCGGTTAGCGCGCCCCGCGCCGCAGCTGGTCGTGCGGCACCATGATCGTGGTGCGCTCGTCCAGCGGCTCCATCGGCTCCAGCTTCTGCTGCGTGCTCAGCCGATCCGACAGCCGCTGCCGACCCACCAGCACCAGCTTGCGCGTCACCGGACTACCGGCAACCGCCCGCGTAGCCGCGGAGATCTGCTCGTACCGCGCCCGACCCGCCTTGCTACCCAGCACGTACCCGGCCGCGACACCGATGATCAACCGCAGCATGCCTGTGAGCTCCTCCCGATCCGCCTGTCCGCCCCCACCATCCTGCCCGACCCCCGCCCCACCTGTCGATCCGGGCATGTTCCCAGCTAGAACCGCGATTTGGGTCGGCGTCGGTGCATACGCTAAAGTTTCCTCTCGGCCGGCCCGGACGGGAAGGTTGTGGTAGTCCCCTATAGCTCAATTGGCAGAGCAGCCGACTGTTAATCGGCAGGTTTCTGGTTCGAGTCCAGATGGGGGAGCAGTAGGAAGCCTCGCACCAGCATAAGCGGTGTGGGGCTTTTTGCGTTGCACCTGGGTGAGCACCGGAATTGGGGGCAGGCCGGCGCTGGTCGATTCTTCTAAGTTCTTCCCCGACAGCAATATTCGACTGTGGGAGAAGCGACATGAAGAATTCCCTGCGGGGTGTGATCGTGACGGTGGCGGCGGCGGGGTTGGTGCTCGGCACGTCCTCGGTGGCTTCGGCGGACACCGGTTCCGCCGGGTGGCTCGGCAATCCGGTGTGCCTGCTCAGCAGCCTGCTGATCTACGGCACCATCAGCGCGGACAACGGGGGCATCTCCCCGGTGCCCGGATGCTCACTCTGGAGATGACGCGCGAACGGGCGGCGCCTCGAGGTGAGGGCCGCCCGTCGGGGGAGCGAGGGTCAGGCGGGGGAGTAGGTGAGGCAGTTGGCCGAGTGGTCACCCGAGCCGATGCCGACCCGGATGTCCGGCGCGCTGCACTCCAGGTTCTGGTTGTGCCTGCAGTCGGCGCGCTGGCAGGCGCCGACCATGGAGGTGACGCGCTCCAGGCCGCCGCGGGTGGAGAGCGGGATGAAGGTGGTGCAGTCGGCGGAGCCGTTCTCGCCCGCGACATTGATCGCGAAGGCGTGGCAGCCGTCGTGGTTGTACGAGCAATCGCTCACCGTACATTCGCTGACGTGAGGCATTTCCATCGTGGTCATGAATTCCTCCGTGCTGTCGGGGCCCGCGGGAGGGCTGTCCCACGGGGATTCCGTTGCCGATCCTAGGACGGTTCCGCGCGGATGAACAGCAAGGTCAGGCTTGCCTGAGCTGGGCGTGGCGCATTCTTCGCGGTCGATTGGCACAGCGGTGATTCCGCGACATTTCTGTTTCCAATTCACGAATCCGTCGAATGTCGACAGTGGTGCCGAAGTGTGCCCTACAGGAATCACGGCAAACATCTGGTGAACCGACCGGGAGGGGTTGGATGCCCTCCGTGTCGTACTCTGCCCGCAGAGGGTGAAGGGGGACACGGGGTGTTGGTTTTCGCGGCGGTGGCGGGCGCGGTTCTGGTGGCAGGCGGGGTGGGGTTCGCGGTCTTCGGCCGGTTCGTCGCGCCGCCGGAACCCACGGAGGATCGGATCGACGGCAGGGACTGGCTCGGCGCCTACACCGATCTCGTGGTCGACGCGCTGCTGGAGCGGCTCGCGGTCGTCGCGCTGGTGGTCGGGGTGCTGGTGCTGGTGGCGGCGGCGGTCATGGTCCGGCGGGTGCGCCGGGGCGACGGGTACTACGGCGAGTGGGGCTTCCTGGTGCCGGTCGGTGTCTTCGCCGGGCTGATCGTGCTGCCGGTGCTGGCCTCGGCCGGGCACGCGGGTGCGGCGGTGGCGCACGCCAGGGCGGCGCTGCCGCTCAGCGCGGGCGTCCCGGCGGTGCTGGCGGGGTGTTTTCTGGTCGTAGCGGGCTCGGCGCTGTTGCTTCCCGCCGCGGCGCTGCCGACGAAGCTACGCAGACCTCGGCCGGCAGGGTTGCTGCTCCCGGCCGTGGTCGGGCTGGTCGCTGTGGTGTTCGCGGCCGGGCTGGTGGTGCGCGCCGCGGACGACTCCAGGAGTCTGGACCACCGAACCGTGCAGGCCGGGGCGGTGCCTGCCGTCCCAGGCTCGATCCAGGGCGAGCGGTATCGCATCCCGATCTTCGAGGAGGCATGGGAGGGGGATGTCGATATCGCGGTTGCCGGGGCCGGTTTCGTCGTCGTCCGAGCGGACGGGGTCACCGCCTATCACGGGGAGACCGGGGCGGAGCTCTGGCACTACCGGCGCGATCGGGTGCCGGAGGGGATCGGCGTCGAGCAGCAGTCGGTGCGCACCCTCGTGGACGGTGTGGTGCTGGTGTCGTGGCAGCGCCGGGGCTGGGTCGCGCTCGACGCCATGACCGGGGCCGAGTTGTGGCGGGAATCGGAGTTCACCCGAGACCGGGACGCCGGATCGAGCTCACCGGGGCGAGAGCGGCTCGACCGGGAACTCCCGAACCTGCTGACCCGGATCGACGGACGGTACGACTCCGAGGTGGCCGACGGGATCACGGTGTACGACCCGCGCACCGGTGCGCGCCTCTGGTCCGCCGCCGCCGATCACGACGGGTGCGCGGCGAGCTCGGTGACCCATTTTGTCGCCGCCGTCGCGGCGGTCCATCGGGTGACCGGCTGCGGCGCCGCCGCGCAGGTCCGGCTGACCACGCTGGACCCGCGCACCGGCGCGGAGATCCGCAGTCAGGTGCTGCCCGCGTACTTCCCCCTGCGTTCCTTCGACTCGATCGAGATCGAGGTCGGCCGTGCCGGTAACCACAGCCTGCTCGGCTGGCGAGATTCCGCGTACCTGTTGCGCGGCGCGGAGCCCCCGCTACCGGTTCCCGGGGCGGTCGCGCTGATCTCCGCCACCGAACACGAGGCCCTGCTCGCGATGTCGGGCCGTCGCACCGAGGTGATCGGAGCCGCCGAGGTGCGGCCGGGACCGGCCCGCTACGGCCGGTACAGCCATGTGCTGCTCGACGCGGAGGTGGTCGGGGTGAACAAGGAGGAGGCCGGAGTAGGGCTGGAGATCTGGAGCCGCACCGACCTGCGGCCCGGCCCCACCTTGCCCGTGCCATCGGAGCGTCGGAGCTGCGATGCCTCCCCGCTCGCCGCCCCCGGCGCGGTGCTCGTCCGCTGCGGCGGATTCCTCATCGGATACCGCTGACCACAGAAATAGAACGTGTTATAGTTTCGACCGTCCGCCGGCCGGGTTGCGCCGTGGCCGTGGTCCGGCGCAACCGAGAAGAACGCGCCGAGAGGGGCACGATGAACACACCTGCGCCGAGCCGGGAACCCGATCCGCTGCACCGGGAGCCGCTCCCGGTCGACCTGCTGATCCGCTCGCTGGACCGCTACGCCGATCGGACGGCCGTGCACATCGGCGACGAGACGCTCACCTATCGCGAGGTGCGCGATCGGATCAGCACCTTCGCGCAGGCGTATCGCGCGCTCGGGCTCGGGGTCGGCAGCCGGGTGGCGCTGCTCTCGGCGAATCGGCCGGAGGTGCTGTTCACGCAGGGCGCGAACGGCGTCGTGGGGGTGCGGTTCGTCTCGCTGCACCCGATGGGGTCGCTGGAGGATCACGCGTACGCGCTGGAGGACGGCGATATCGAGACGCTGATCTACGACCCGGACAAGTACGAGGAGCGGGCGGCGCAGCTGGCGGCGGCGGTGCCGAGCCTGAAGAACCTGCTCGCGCTCGGGCCGACGCAGGCGGGGACGGATCTGATCGCGACCGCGGCCGGGTTCGAGCCCGCGCCGCTGACCGCGCCGGACGTCTCGCTGAACGACACCGGCAGCCTGGCCTACACCGGCGGCACCACCGGCAAGTCCAAGGGCGTCATGCTCAGCTACCGGGGGGCGGCGGCGCTGCTGCGCATCCAGATGGCGGAGTGGCAGTGGCCCGCCGAGACCAGGTTCCTGGTCTGCACGCCGCTGAGCCACGCGGGCGGCGCGTTCTGGAATCCGACCAGCCTGCAGGGCGGGTCGATCGTGGTGCTGCCGGGGTTCAGCCCGGCGGCGGTGCTCGCGGCGATCGAGAAGTACCGGATCACCTCGACCATGCTGGTCCCGACCATGCTCTACGCGCTGCTCGACTACCCGGAGCTGGACAAGTATGACCTGTCCAGCCTGGAGACGGTCTTCTACGGCGCCTCGGCGATCTCGCCGACCCGGCTCGCCGAGGCCATCCGGAAGTTCGGGCCGATCTTCTTCCAGTTCTACGGCCAGGCCGAGAGCCCGATGACGATCTCGGTGCTGCGCAAGGAGGACCACGACCTGGACCGGCCGGAGCGGCTGGCCTCCTGCGGCAAGCCGGTGCCGTGGCTGCACGTCGCGCTCCTCGACGACCAGGGCAACCAGGTCCCCGACGGCGAGCCGGGCGAGGTCTGCGTGCGCGGGCCGCTGGTCATGCAGGGGTACCTGAACAAGCCGGAGCAGACGGCGGAGGCGACCCAGTTCGGCTGGCTGCACACCGGCGATATCGCGCGGCAGGACGCGGAGGGGTTCCTCTACATCGTCGACCGGAAGAAGGACATGATCGTCTCCGGCGGCTTCAACGTGTACCCGCGCGAGGTGGAGGACGTGCTCTCCGCGCACCCGGCGGTTAGCGCCGCCGCGGTGATCGGGGTGCCGGACGACAAGTGGGGCGAGGCGGTCAAGGCGGTCGTCGTGCTGCGCGACGGGCAGCAGGTCGCCGTCGAGGAGCTGCAGGCGCTGGTCAAGGAGCGCAAGGGGGCGGTGTACACGCCGAAGTCGGTGGACTTCGCGGCGAGCATCCCGGTCAGCCCGCTCGGCAAGCCGGACAAGAAGGCGCTGCGGGCGCAGTACTGGGGCGAGACGGCGCGCCAGGTGAACTGAGCGGAATATGCTGCCGGGCGGTGATTTCCGGGCGCGGCGAGGTGCCGCGCCCGGCTCAGCGGTCCGGCGGTCCCGCCAGGATCGCGGTGACGGTGTCGAGCAGCTCGGCCAGCACCTCGTCGGCGGTGAGGCGGGTGCCGCTGAGCGCGAGGATGTCGCGCAGCCGGTCCCGGTCGCCGAGGGTCTGGAAGGTGATCGTCATCGCCTGGGTGAGGCGGAAGCGCACGGTGCGCGGCGGCAGCTCCGGGTGCAGCCGGGTGAGCAGCGCGGTGAAGCGGCGGGCCTGGCCCGCGAACTCCTCGGTGACCTGGCGGAGCGCGCCGTGGTTGATCGCGATCACGTCGGCGACGACGGTGACCCAGTCGCCGCCGCCCGCCGTCATGGCCTCGGCGACCGGGCGGACGAAGGCCTCGGCCAGCGCGCGGGCGGACGGGTCGCCCGCCTCGGCGGCGTCCAGCAGTTCGGCGCGGCGCACCGAGATCTCGCCGCCGCGGGCCCGGATCACGGCCTGGATCAGGGCGTCCTTGGAGCCGAAGTGGTAGTGCACGGAGGCGACGTTGGCGCCCGCCGCCGCCATCACCGCGCGCAGCGAGACGGCGTCGATGCCGCGCTCGGCGAAGAGCCGCTCGGCGGCGGCCACCAGGCGGCGGTCGGTGGGCAGGGCGGGGTTCGCGCGCGGTGCGCCGGAGTCCTCCGCTTCCCGACCTGCAGTCACGGGATCGACCCTAGCGCCACCGGCGTCCCAGGGCCGTACCGCGCGATCTCCCGGTGTTCACCGGTGCGCGGCTCGACCGGGGCGAGCGCGGTGTGGCAACCGGCCCCGAGACCGCATGCCACCGGCCCGCGGCTCGAATCGCTACGAGGTCTTGTGCGGTACGCCGACGACGAGCCCGCCGTCCACCACGAACTCGGCGCCGGTGGAGTACGACGACTCGTCGCTGGCCAGGAAGAGCACGAAGGTCGCGACCTCCTCCGGCGCGGCCGGGCGGCCCATCGGGATGGTGACCATGTCGTCCGGGATGTTCTCGGTCATCGGGGTGCGGATCAGCCCCGGGTGCAGCGAGTTCACCCGGATGCCGAGCGGCGCCAACTCCAGCGCGGCCGACTTGGCCAGGCCGCGCACGCCCCACTTGGTGGCGACGTAGCCGTGCGCCCACGGCGCCCCGCGCAGCCCCTCGATGGAGGACACGTTGATGATCGAGCCGGTGCCCGCCTTCTTCATGGCGGGCACGGCGGCGCGCAGGCCGAGGAAGGTGCCGGTCAGGTTGACGTCCAGGATGCGCCGCCACTGGTCGAGGTCGAACTTGTGCACGGGCGCGCCGTTCACGATGCCCGCGTTGTTCACCAGCACGGTCAGCGAGCCGAACTCCTGCACGGCGACGGCGACGGCCGCCTCCCACTCCTCGGGCTGCGTGACGTCGAGGTGGACGTAGCGGGCGTTCGGGCCGATCTCCTCGGCCAGCGCCTTGCCCTCGTCGTCCAGGATGTCGCCGATGACGACCTGCGCGCCCTCGGCGACCAGCAGCCTGGCGTGCGCGGCGCCCATGCCCCTGGCCCCGCCGGTGATGAGTGCAACTTTGCCGTCAACGCGTCCCATGGGGCGACGTTACCATAGGATCTGGAACAGGTTCCAGACAGATTTCCAGACAGGTGCTCGGCACCGTCCGGCCGAGGGAGGCCCCACATGCCCGTCCGCGTCGTCCACATCGCCACCGGCAACGTCGGCGCGCTGGCGCTGCGCCAGCTCGTCACCGATCCGCGCTTCGAGCTCGTCGGGCTCGCGGTCTCCACGCCGGACAAGGTGGGCAGGGACGCCGGGGAGCTGGCCGGGCTCGACGTCGTCACCGGTATCACCGCGGTCGACGACCTGGACGCGCTGCTCGCGCTGGAGCCCGAGTGCGCGGTCTACTGCGCCATGGGCGACACCAGGCCGACCGAGGCGCTCGACGACTGCCTGAAGTTCCTGGCCGCCGGGGTGAACGTGGTCGGCTCGGCGCCGGTCTCCTTCCAGTACCCGTGGCAGGTGCTGCCGCAGAAGGTGATCGACCGGGTGCAGAGGACCGCGGTCGAGGGCGGGGCCAGCTTCTTCGTCACCGGGGTGGATCCCGGGTTCGCCAACGACCTGATCCCGTTCGCGCTGGCCTCCACCTGTCAGCGGATCGAGCAGGTGCGCTGCCTGGAGATCGCGGACTACGCGACCTACGACGGCGCGACCGTCATGTTCGACGTCATGGGGTTCGGCAAGCCGCTGGACGAGGTGCCGATGCTGCTGCTGCCCGGCGTGCTCACCATCGCATGGGGGTCGACGCTGCGGCAGCTGGCGGCCGGGTTCGGAATCGAGCTGGACGAGATCACCGAGAGCTACGAGCGGGAGCCGGCGCCGGAGGCGTTCGACATCGCGGCGGGGCACGTGCCGAAGGGCGGGGTCGCGGCGCTGCGCTTCGAGATCACCGGGCGGGTGCAGGGTCACCCGGCGATCGTGGTGGAGCACGTGACGCGGCTCCGCGACGACCTGCGGCCGGACTGGGCGCGGCCCGCGCAGGAGGGCGGGTCGTACCGGGTGGAGATCACCGGGGAGCCGTCGTACACGGTGGACATCTGCCCGACCAGCGAGCTCGGTGACCACAACCACGCCGCCATCGTGGCGGCGGCGGGGCGGATCGTGAACGCGATCCCGGACGTGGTCGCGGCGGAGCCGGGCATTCGGACCACGGCGGATCTGCCGCTCGGCACCGGCAGGGGAGTGTTCGCGATTCCCGGGAAGTGAGGGGTCGGGGTCCGCGGGAAGCCCTATCCCTGCGGACCCCGGTACAGCGTCACCGCGCAGGCCCCGCCGAGGCCGAGGTTGTGCGCCAGCCCGATTCGGGCGCCGGGCACCTGCCGCTCGCCCGCGAGACCCCTGAGCTGCCAGGACAATTCGGCACACTGCGCCAGCCCGGTGGCGCCGAGCGGGTGCCCCTTGGAGATCAACCCACCGGACGGGTTCACCACCCAGCGCCCGCCGTACGTGGTCGCCCCGGATTCCACCAGCGCCCCGGACTCCCCGGGCGCGCACATCCCGAGCCCCTCGTAGGTGAGCAGCTCGTTGATGGAGAAGCAGTCGTGCACCTCGAGCACGTCCACCTCCTCGATCCCGACCCCGGCCGCCGCGAAGACCTGCCGCCCGGCCCGCCGCGTCATGTGCGTGCCGACCACGTCGATCATCGACCCGCTCGCGAAGGATTCGGCGTCGTCGGTGACGATCGCCTGCGCCGCGATCTCCACCGCCTGCCCGCCCAGCCCGTGCTCGTCGACGAACCGCTCGCTCGCGACCACCGCGGCGGCCGCGCCGTCGGACATGGGGGAGCACTGCGAGCGGGTGAGCGGGTCGTGCACAGGCTTGTCCGCCAGCACCTGCTCGACGGTGTAGGCATCCTGGAACTGCGCGTAGGGATTCCGCGTCGAGTGCTCGTGGTTCTTCACCGCGACGGCGGCGAGCTGCTCGCGGGTGGTGCCGTGCGCGCGCATGTGCTCGGTGGCGGCGGCGCCGAAGAACTGGGTGGTGAGCGGCGCCGTGCCGAACCCGGCCGCGGCCTTCAGCGCCGCCAGGTGCCGGTCGATGGTGGTGACCGCGGGCCGCGCCCCTGACCCGGCCATGGCCTCCCTGGTCATCTGCTCGAAGCCGACCGCCAGCGCCACGTCGGCGGCGCCGAACCGCACCCACTCCTGGGCGAGCAGCAGCGCGGAGGTGCCGGTGGCGCAGTTGTTGTTGACGTTCACCGCGGGAATACCGGTCAGCCCGACCTCGTACAGCGCGCGCTGGCCCGCGGTGGAGGGCTGGAAGACGTAACCGACCGCCGCCCGCTCCACCCGGTCGTAGCCGATGCCCGCGTCGCCGAGCGCGCCGTGCACCGCCTCGGCCACCATCTGCGGGTAGGTCCAGTCCCGGCTCTGGATCTTCTCGAACTTCGTCATCCCGACGCCGATGACGTAGGCCCGGTTGGTCATGCGTTCTCCTCGGATCAGGGCCGGTCGCTGCCGACGACCCACAGGGCGTGGAACTGGGAGGCGCCGCCCATGGCGTGCCCGACCGCGCGGCGCGCGCCGTCCACCTGGTGCGCGCCCGCGGTGCCGCGCACCTGCAGCGCGGCCTCGGCGAAGCGGAGCAGCCCGGTGGCGCCGGTGGGGTTGCCGGAGAGCACGCCGCCGGAGGGGTTCACCGGGAGGCTGCCGCCGAACGCGGTGCTGCCGTCGTCGACGAGCTCCCAGCCGCGGCCGACCTCGGCGAGGCCGAGGTTCTCCAGCCACATGGGCTCGTACCAGCTGTACGGGATGTACAGCTCGGCGGTGTCGATCTCGGCGGCGGGGTTCGTGATCCCGGCCTGGCGGTAGGCGTCGGCGGCGCACTGGCGCCCCGCCTCGGGGTTCACCTCGTCGCGGCCCGCGAAGTGGCCGGTCTCGGTGCGCCAGGACATGCCGTGGATCCAGGCGGGCGGGTTGGCGCCGCCGCCGGTGTCGTCCTCGCCGGTGACCACGACGGCGCAGGAGCCGTCCGAGGAGGGGCAGGACTCCAGGTAGCGGATGGGGTCCCAGAGCATGCGCGATGCGCGCACCTCCTCGACGGTGATGTCCGGGCGCTGGATGTGCGCGTACGGGTTGCGGGTGGCGTTCAGCCGGTGGTTCACCGCGACCTGCCAGCCGATGTGCTCCGGCGCCCGCGAGCGGCGGATGTACTCGCGGATGATCGGGGCGAAGTGCGCGCCCGCGCCCGCGCCGAGGTGCGCGCTGAACGGGAGGCCGCGGGAGAGCGCCCAGGTGAAGTCGCCCTCGGACTCCTTGGAGTAGGCGACCACCAGCACCCGCCGCGCCAGCCCGGCCTGCACCAGGTGCGCGCCGTAGATGGCGGCGTGCCCGCCGACGCTGCCGCCGGTGAAGACCCTGGTCACCGGAAGGCCGCGGGCGCCAATGGCGTCGGCGAGGTAGAGCTCGGGGTTCATCACGCCGTCGAAGAGGTCGGGGGTCTTGGAGAGCACCACCGCGTCGATGTCGGCGAACTCCAGCCTGGCGTCGGCGAGCGCCGCGTCCACCGACTCGCGGACCATGGCCCCGATGGTGACCTCGCGCCGCTTGGCCTGCTTACTCTGCCCGATCCCGACCACCGCGGTTCTCATCGGCCCTCCAGTGTCATGCGGGACACCCGCACCCGGTCGGGCCGATGGGCGGGCGTACGCCGAGTGTCGCTCATCGGCCCTCCAGCAGGCAGATCATGTTCTGTTGCAGCGCAGGGCCGTTGGTGGCGTGCGCCAGCGTGCGCCCGGCCCGGCCGCGCAGGATGTGCGCGGCCGCCTCGCCGATCCGGATGAGCCCGGTGGCGGTGGCGGGGCGGCCGGTGAGCGGGCCGCCGCCCGGGTTGATCGGGGTCGCGCCGAGGCCGAGCGCGGCCGCGAGGAACGGCTCCTGGTAGCTGTACTCGGTGTGCAGCTCGGCGATATCGACCTCGGCGGCGCCGAACCCGGCGAACTCCGCGGCTCGTGCGGCGGCGCGGATCACGGTGTCGCACCTCGTGAGATCCCGTGCGCCGAGGTAGTGCGTGTCCATCCGGTGGTCGATGCCGCGCAGCCAGGCCGGATGCTCCGCGAGCGCCCGCGCGGTGGCACCGGCGGCGAGCACGAGCACGGCGGCCGCGTCGCCCGCGGGGCCGCAGTCGTGCGCCCGCAGCGGGCTGGCGACGTACGGCGCTGCCAACAGCTCCTCGACCGTCACCACCCCGCTGACCTGCGCACCCGGCTCGCCGACGGCGGCGGCCAAGCTGCGCGCCACCACCTCGGCCAGCTGTTTCTCGTCCAGCGCGCCCGCGGCGAGCAGCGCGGCGGCCTGCAGCCCGGCGGCGGCGTCCCGGTGCGGGCGCAGGGGAGCGAGGAAGTAGGGGTCGAGCTGGGCGGCCATGACCTGGTCCAGGTCGCTGGGGAGCGCGGCGCGGCCGATGCCGTACACCACCGCGATCTCGCCCTCGCCGAGCTGCAGCCAGGTCCACGCCTCGTGCAGCGCCCAGGCGGCGTCCATCTCGACGTGCGATTCGGAGATCGGGGGCCAGGCGCCGACCGCGTCCAGCGAGTCGATGTAGGCGAAGGTGCGGCCCTCGAAGAAGTCGTGGCTGCCGGAGGCCCAGAAGTCCACCCGGTCGCGGGTGATCCCGGCCGACTCCAGCGCGCGGCGCATGACCGGGAGCAGGATCTCGGCCATGTCGACCTCGCGGTCGGCCGCCTTCCCCGGTGACCGCTCGTACGCCACCACCGCGACGTCACGCATGCGCACCCCCGGTGTTCTGCGGGACACCCGCACCCGGTCGCGCCGGCGAGTGGCTGCGCGAGTGTGACTCCCCGGCGCTCCGAATCGGCCGGAAGTAGCGGATGCTGTCCAGCGAGTGCGTCAGCTCGGCGTCATCGGCCCACACCGGCTCGACCTCCATGCCGATCTCCAGTGCGCCCGCGTCGATCTCGCGCACCAGGTGCATGAGCCTGGTGTCGGCGCCGTGCACCTGGATCTGCGCGACCGCGTACGGCGGGTCGAACTTCTGCCCGGGGAACGGGAAGTTCACCACGCAGAAGGTGCGCACGGTGCCGGTGCCCGCGAGCGGGAACGGCGCGGAGAGCTCGGTGAGGCAGCGCGAGCAGAACTCCGGCGGCGGCAGGTACACCTGCGCGCAGCCGGGGCAGCGCCGGGCCAGCAGCTCGCGCCGCGCGAGGCCGCGCAGGAAGAGCGAGCGCCCGCCGCCCGCCACGTAGGTGTAGTCCATCTTGAACGGGCTGGTGAAGGTGGTCACCGGGGCGGGCATGGTCACGATTCCTCCAGTGGCTCGAAGCAGACGATGTCGCGGATGCTCCCCTCCCGCTCCGCGCGCCAGCGCACCCTGACCCGCAGCCCCGGCGTGATCCGGTCCAGCTCGCCGCCGACGTCGACCGCGTGGAAGAAGGCGCCCTCGGTGCCGTCGATCCGGACCAGCGCCCAGGCGAAGTGGCCGGGGCCGAGCTCGTCGCCCTCCCGGCTCGGCACACCGGTCCAGCCGATGACCGTGCCGACGTCGGGAAGTGGAACGAGTTCGCCGGTGGGGCGTGCGGTCTCGGGGTCGATCTCCAGCGGTGGGCAGAGCACGGTGCCGCGATCGGTGCGGGCGCCGAAGAGCCGCGCCTCGCGCAGCCCGCCGAAGAAGACGCCGAGCGTGGGGCCGACCGTGCGGGTGAACGGGAATTCGACGCTGTACGGCGCGGTGAGGCCGGATTCGGCGGGTTCGCTCGGCACGGAACCTCCTCGGTAGGGATCGCCCCCCGATCGTGGACCGGGGCCGCGACGTTGTCAATCAACTGATTGAATCAAGGCGGTTCGGTCTGCTCGGACAGGTGTACAGGTGTGCGCCGGTGTCGTAAGCTCGAGCATAATTAGAACCTGTTCCACCATTCGGTGTGAGGAGATCGCATGGCCATCGTCGAAACGCTGACGCCCACCGCCGACGGGCATCGCAGGCTCGGCCTGCGCTCGCCCGCGGACGGGGCGGATGTCGGCGAGATCGTGGTGCGCACGCCGGAGGAGGTGACCGCCGCGATCGCGAAGGCCCGCGCCGCCCAGCCCGGCTGGGCCGAGCGCCCGCTGAAGGAGCGCGCCGCGATCATCCGGCGCGCGGTGCAGGTGCTGGTCGACCGGCGCGCCGAGATCGCCGCCACCGTGCGCGGGGAGACCGGCAAGCCGCTGGTCGAGGCGCTCGCGGTGGAGATCCTGCCCTCCTGCGACTTCCTGAACTACTGGAGCGGCCGCGCGGTCAAGGACCTGGCCGACGAGAAGCGCAGGCTGCACGGGTACCTGGCGCCGCTGAAGAAGCTGCGGGTGAGCTACCGGCCGCTCGGCGTCGTCGGCGTGATCACCCCGTGGAACGGGCCGTTCGTGCTCTCGATCAACCCGGTCGCGCAGGCGCTGCTCGCCGGGAACGCGGTGCTGCTCAAGCCCTCCGAGGTCACCCCGCACTCCGGCGAGTGGGCGGTCAAGGTGCTGCACGAGGCGGGCGTCCCCGCGGACGTGCTGCAGGTGCTGCACGGCGACGGCGAGACCGGCGCCGCCCTGGTCAACGGCGATATCGACAAGGTCTCGTTCACCGGGAGCGTGCCGACCGGCAAGCGGATCGCGGCGGCCTGCGCCGAGCGGCTGATCCCGTGCACGCTCGAGCTCGGCGGCAAGGACGCCATGATCGTCTGCGCCGACGCCGACCTGGAGCGGGCCTCGGCCGGGGCGGTGTACCTGTCGATGTTCAACAGCGGGCAGGTGTGCGTCGGCGTCGAGCGGATCTACGTGGTGGAGAGCGTGGCCGACGAGTTCGTGGCCAAGGTGCGGGAGAAGGCCGCGGCGGTGACCTACGGCGCGGGCAAGGACGTCGGCCCGCTGTTCTGGGACCGCCAGCTCGACATCGTCACCAAGCACGTGCAGGACGCCAGGGACAAGGGCGCCACCGTGCTGCTCGGCGGCGAGCAGGACACCGCGAACGGGGTGTACTTCCAGCCCACCGTCGTCGTCGACGTCACGCACGACATGGAACTCATGCGCGAGGAGACGTTCGGGCCGATCGTCTCGATCATGCGGGTCGCCGACGAGGACGAGGCCGTCCGGCTCGCCAACGACTGCGCCTACGGCCTGAGCGGCAGCGTCTTCACCCGCGACCGGGAGAAGGCAGTGCGGCTGGCACGCAGGCTGCACACCGGGTCGGTGGTGCACAACGACGCCTCGGTCATCTACGGGGTGCCGGAGGCGCCGTTCGGCGGGCGCAAGGACAGCGGGCTCGGGCAGGTCAACGGCATCGACGCGCTGCGCGGGTTCACGCACGCGCAGCCGGTGCTGATCGACCGCTGGCAGCCGAAGAAGGAGAGCATCTGGTACCCGTACGCCGATCAGATGGTGCAGACGCTGGACCGCACCATCCGGGTCGGTTTCGGGAGCAGGCTCGCGCGCAAACTCATGCGCTGACCTGCGGAGGGCGGGCTCCGAGCTCAGGGGCCCGCCGGACGGAGGGTGCCGGCCGCCGCGATGGCGATGGCGGCGGCCAGTGCCTCCAGCGCCGGTGACTCCACCTTCCACTGCTGCCAGTACAGCGGCACGTCGACGGTGGCGTCGCCGTCGATCCGCGCGAGCTCGGGGGCCGCGGTGAGCTGCGGCTCGGCGACCATGCCCCAGCCGAGGCCGAGCCGGATGGCCGCGACGTAGGCGTGCGGGGTCGGGACGAAGTGCCGCGGCGCCGTGACCGGGCGCCGGGTGCGCCTGCGCAGGTACGCCTCCTGCAGGTTGTCCTTGCGGTCGAAGTTCACCACCGGGGCGGTGGCGAGCGATTCGGCGTCGGCGCCGTCCGGGAACCAGGTCGCGGCGAACTCCGGGGCGGCCATGGGGCGGTAACGCATGACGCCGAGCGGGCGGACCTTGCAGCCCTGCACCGCCCTGCGGGTGGCGGTGATCGCGGCGACCACCGTGCCGTCGCGGAGCAGCGCGGTGGTGTGCTCCTCGTCCTCGCGGTGGATCTCGAAGCTCAGCCCCGGCGGGGTGCGGGCGAGGGCGGGCATGACCCAGGTGTCCAGCGAGTCGGCGTTCACGGCGAACGGGAGCCGCACCGGGCCGGATTCGGCGTCGAGTTCGCGGGCGGTCTCGCCGACGAGGAGCTCCAGCTGCCTGGCCAGCCGCAGGACAGCGGCGCCGGATTCGGTGGGGCGCACCGGTTTCACCCGCTGGACCAGGATGCGGCCCGCGGCGTCCTCCAGTGCCTTGATGCGCTGGCTGAGCGCCGACGGGGTGATGTGCAGGCTGCGTGCCGCCGCGTCGAAGGTGCCCTCGGTGACCGCCGCGCTCAGGGCGCGCAGCTGGTCGAGCTGCAGATCCATGTTCAGCGATTCTAATGGTGCGTGAAAATCTTCAGGTGGACTGGTGATCCGGGGGTTCCTAGTTTGGCTGGGTGACCTCGACTCTCTCCTCCGCCCTCACCGGTTTCGGCTTCGGACTCACGCTCATCGTGGCGATCGGCGCGCAGAACGCCCATGTGCTCCGGCTGGGGATCGCGCGCACCCATGTGGGTGCGGTGGTCGCGGTGTGCGCGGTCTCGGATGTGCTGCTCATCGCGGCCGGGATCGCGGGGTTCGGGGCGGTGGTGCGCTCGGTGCCCGAGGTGCTGGTGGTGGCGCGGTGGGCCGGGGCGCTGTTCCTGTTCGGGTACGCGGTGCTGGCGCTGCGGCGGGCGTGGAGCCCGGCGGGGTTGGTGCCCGCCGCCGATCCCGAATCGGAGCGCACGGACACCGAGCTGGTGCGGGTGGGGGCGGCGGGCGACACCGCACCGCGGGCCATCGACGATCGCGCGGCCGCGGACCGGGGCCGCCCGCGCCGGGCCGGGGCAGATCAACCGGCCACTCGGCCGGTCGACTCCGCGCCGGGCCGGACGACGTCGCGCCGCTCCGGGCCGGCGCTGGGCGCGGCCGTCGCGACGACGCTCGCCCTGACCTGGCTCAATCCGCACGTCTACCTGGACACCGTCGTCCTGCTCGGCTCCTTCGCCTCGACGCACGCCGGTGCGGACAAGTGGTACCTCGGTGCGGGCGCCATGCTCGCCAGCGTGCTGTGGTTCGTCGCGCTCGGCTACGGCGCCAGGCTGCTCGGCCCGCTCTTCGCCCGGCCCGGCGCCTGGCGGGTGCTGGACGCCGCCATCGCGCTGATCATGCTGGCGCTCGGCGCCGGGCTGCTGCTGGGCTGAGTCAGGACTTGTGCGGCACCCCGACGGTGAGCCCGCCGTCCACCACGAATTCCGCGCCGGTCGAGTACGACGACTCGTCCGAGGCCAGGAAGACCACCAGCGCCGACACCTCCTCCGGATTCGCGCCGCGGCCGAGCGGGATCTGCAGGAAGTCCTCCGGGATCCCCTCGGTCATCGGCGTGCGGATGAGCCCCGGGTGCACCGAGTTCACTCGAATGCCCTGCGGCGCCAGCTCCAGCGCCGCCGACTTGGTGAGCCCGCGCACCGCGAACTTGGTCGCCACGTACCCGTGCAGCCCCGCGCTGCCGCGCATCCCCTCCACCGACGAGATGTTCACGATCGACCCGCCGCCGGACTTATTCAGCAGCGGCACCGAGGCGCGCATGCCGAGGAAGGTGCCGGTCAGGTTGATGTCGATGATCTTCTGCCACTCGCTGAGCTCGAAATCGGGGAGCAGGTTCCCGTTCGCGATTCCGGCATTGTTGACCAGCACGTGCAGCCCGCCGAACCGCTCCTCCGCGGTGCGCACCGCGGCGCTCCACGCCTCCGGGTCGCGGACGTCGAGTGGGACGTAGGCCGCAGCGTCGCCGAGCTCGTCGGCCAGCGCCGCGCCCGGCTCGTCCAGGATGTCGCCGAGCACCACCTGCCCGCCCTCGGCCACCACCGCCCTGGCGTGGGCCGCGCCCATGCCGCGGGCCGCGCCGCTGATCAGTGCCACTTTGCCGCTGAGTCGGCTCACCGGATCTCCTCACCTGAGTAGAGCGTCGGCACCGAACTTACGCCGGTTGTAGCTGTGACCGGGTGTTGCAGATAATCCGTACTCCCGGTTACGGTAATTCCGACTGAAGGAGTCTCAATGAAGTTGTCAAGCCGGGAGCGCGACCGGTGGAGCGGGGGTGAATATCCGATGGTCGCGCAGCAACGCCCACAGCACCGAGACTC